>JBNJEY010000091.1:0-5770 GCA_051746325.1 Pseudomonadota bacterium | reverse complement strand
AGCCCCCGGAATAATTTCAGATTCTGATAAACCCCTCGCGTCCATACATGTTCCGCACAATAGAACTTTACCTTTTCTGATAACCTTGCTGACCATTCTCTCGGCATTGTAGTAGCCGTCTGGAGTTTTCTGTCCAGATTTCGCTCCTACGACAGCGTCAGCCATTAAAAAAACGACCACTTCATGTTCACTCTTTATGAGTGCATGGGCAAGGCGTAGCCCGTTGTATAATTTTTCAGTTCCATAGGGAGGGTCGTTGATAATAATAAGGGTTTTCATAGCATCCTCTTTTGAATAAATATAGCCAATACTTAAAAGTAATGGCATGAATAATACCTTAAAAAAATTATCTTTGCTAGATGAAATTGCGTATTAAGTTACGTAGAGAATAGTATGTTTTTTGCTACTGAAATAGTTTTTGTGCTTGGGGGAATCGGTTCGTGATGCTTCATGAATTTGAAGATAGTAATGTCATGCTGATTTTGATTGAGTCGTCTCAAAAAGTGGAGCCGTTTTAACCTATTTGACCGTGAAACAGTGTGGTATTGCCAAAAAGGTCAGTGCGCATACCTTTAGGCAGTCAGTCGTGAACACCCATTTATTGCAAACGGGTATCGATATCCGCACGATTCAATGGTTATTAGGGCATGACGGCAGTTATGACTGGAAACCGCGCTAGAGATCTCTAATTTTAAATGCAAGCATTTTAGGTGATGGTCACAGTTTCTGGTAGACTTGGGTTTCGAATTTTAATAATTGATTAGTAAATGCCTAACAAGAAAAAGGGCTTACTTTAAATTAAATAAAAATAAATATAAGACAATATTATTTCAGTGATTAAATTACGTTTTAACTTTTTGCTAGTGTTCGCATTAATGACTGCTTTTTTGAGTATGCAGACGGCTTCTGCACATATTCATTTAGCAGAGCATCATAATCATGAGGGAGTTCATTCTCATGAGGTAGAGAGTCATGCTCATAATTTAACCAGTCATTACACTGAAACAATGGATTTATCTCATCAAGTAGATGCTTCAAATACTATCGATTTAAATAGTTCGTTCAATGCACCTTCAGGACACCAACAACTACCTGATTTAGCCATTGTTCAAGCCTATTTTCAGCCCCGCATTCCAGCCCAAATCGTTAAAGTTGACTCACGGCTTCCTGTCATATTCCCATATGGTCATCTTGATCGGTCTACGGGCACTCCCCGCGCGCCGCCTTTTTTCTCGTAACATCCCAAATTCCTAAATAGATCCATTCATTTAAGGTGTCGCGACACCTTGAAAAAATTGTTATCGAGAAAACTATGCTATCCCTAATTAAAAAATCACGATGGTTGCTAGCTGCATTTATAATGCTGGCTGTTAGCCAAGCTTTTGGACATGGAATGTCTGAGGCTGACAAACAAGCGATTGTCGACGGTGGCAATCTAAGCTATCTTTGGATTGGTGCCACCCATATGCTATCGGGTTATGATCATTTATTATTCATATTCGGCATTATCTTTTTTCTTACTAAATTCAAAGATATTATTAAATACATCACGGCCTTTACGCTAGGCCATAGTGTGACGCTCATCTATGCAACTTTTAATGGCATTCAGGTCAATTACTTTTTGATTGATGCCATCATTGCTTTAAGTCTCTGCTATATCGCCTTTGCAAACTTGGACGGCTTTAAGAAATACTTGAATATTAATCCTCCTAATCTATTGGTAATGATTACCGGACTCGGTCTTATCCACGGTTTAGGATTGTCTACTCGTCTACAACAATTACCGCTGAATCAAGATGATCTACTTATGAATATCATCTCTTTCAATATTGGTATTGAAGTGGGGCAGGTTATGGCCTTGACGATTATGTTATTAATCATGCTCATCTTACGCAAGAGTGCAATATTCAAACCTTTTACTCTTATCTCCAATTATGGACTGATATTTGCCGGGTTATTCCTGTTTATGATGCAAATGCACGGTTACTCGCATATTGCAGAACCAGATGAATTTGGGTTTAGTTCAGACAATCACATTCATGAACATATCAAAATGGATGAAGCTCGTGCAGCCAAAATCATTAAAAACACTCAACACAATAGTATTGATTAAAGGAAAATTAATATGCGTAGAGTATTTTTAACAGTTACCTGTGTGATAGTGATTACCCTTTCAGCCTGTTCAGAAGAGGCACATGAACACACGGAAAGTTCTCATTTTCACGATGCCCCAAAACACCATGATACAATCAAATAATACAAAGGAATCTTTATGAAACATTCAATCAAACTACTTTTTTTATCGCTATTTATCTCTACACCATTAATGGCAAGCGGCGGACATGCTCATGAGGCTGACGGTGGTCACAGCCAGTTGCATGGTCTTGTCTCTAGCGAAGAAGTCATAACCAAAGCTTCAGAAAAAGTAAATCAATTAGCTGAAGCAGGACGAATTGACGCTTCTTGGTCCGGCATTAAGGCAACTCATTCCGAACAAAAGAGTTATGCCGCGGGTACTGAGTGGGTTATCGTCTTTAAAAATACCAAGCTAAAAGAGCCAACAAAACAGACCTTATATCTGTTTTTCAGCTTAGATGGGCATTATATAGCAGCTAATTACTCAGGTAAGTAGCCCTTTATACTGTATTAGTTGCAATGAGCAATGATACTGCCGAACAATTTTAAAAAAAGAGAGCTTTGTACGAATGCAGAACAGCCCCTAAATTAGGGGCTGTTCTGCATATTGTTATTGTTCATGATGCCTTTTTTATGGGTCATTAAATACCCTCTAATGAAGACGTGTTCCCTCCATATTATTTGTCTACCATGGGTTTTCGCATAGCCATGCTCTAAGGTAAAAACAGTTCCACTCCTTAGACCTATACGGCCTGTAAAATAGTTGCCATTAAGTTTTTTTAATAGGGTTACAATCTCTTAAATAGGCTACTTAAATATCTAAAATAGCCAATACACTCTGTTAATTAGCGACCGATTTTTAGCTCTAAATAAGGAGTTACCACTCAAATTATTACGCTGTTGATGGGGCTATAATTTCACTTTTTTTAACCTCAAGGCATTACTAATGACCGAGACGGAGCTAAAGCTCATAGCCGCTGCAGCAATCATCGGTGAGAGTAACATACCAAAAACGGGATAAAGAACACCAGCTGCAATAGGCACACCTGCCGCATTATAGGCAAAGGCAAAAAATAAGTTTTGACGAATATTTCTCATCGTGGCTTTACTTAATTTCCGAGCTCGGACAATGCCACTTAAATCTCCTTTAACCAAAGTAATCCCGGCGCTTTCCATGGCGACATCGGTGCCTGTTCCCATGGCGATCCCCACATGTGCTTGTGCTAAGGCGGGTGCATCATTGACCCCATCGCCCGCCATGGCGACAATATAACCATCGGCTTGAAATTTCTGAACCCATTGAGCTTTTTCATCGGGCAATACGCCTGCCTCAACTTGGTCGATCTGCAAGTTAGAAGCAACCGATCTTGCCGTCATTGCATTATCCCCCGTTAACATGACCACGCGAATGCCCTCTTGATGGAGTGCTTTTATGGCTTCTTGGCTTGTAGGTTTAATGGGGTCCGCTACCACTATAAAGCCTGCAAAACTGTGATCAATAGCAATAAGCATGACTGATTGACCTTGCGACCTATAATCCATAATGATGTCATTTAACGGTGGTAAATTGATTGCAAGGCTTGCCATTAATTGCTCATTACCAATAATGACAGTTTTCTGATTAACCACACCTAAAACCCCCTTGCCAGTCATGGATTGAAAATCTTCCACGGGCTCGAGGGATAAACCCTGTTTTTCTGCGGCGGTGATAATCGCTGTGGCCAAAGGGTGTTCACTGCCGCGCTCTAAGCTGGCGACTAACTGCAAAACCCTTTGTTGGTCAAAGCCTGGTTCAACTTGCAGGGAGGCCAGTTGAGGCTTGCCCTCCGTTAAAGTGCCTGTTTTATCGACCACCAATAGAGTCACTTTTTCCATCACCTCAAGGGCTTCTGCGTTTTTAATTAACACGCCTTGGCTGGCACCTTGCCCAGTTCCGACCATAATTGAAATGGGCGTGGCTAAGCCTAATGCACAAGGACAAGCAATAATGAGCACTGAAACAGCACTGACCAAGGCATAGGACAGACTAGGTTCTGGCCCGAACAGCCACCACACTGCAAACGAAATCGCTGAAATAATGACGACAATCGGTACAAAGTAACCTGATACCGTATCGGCTAACTTTTGAATCGGTGCCCGAGAGCGTTGTGCTTGAGCAACCATCTCGACGATTTGTGCAAGCAAAGTCTCTTTACCAATTTTTTCCGCTTGCATCAGTAAACTGCCAGAACCATTAATGGTCGCACCGATTAAACGATCATTGATGGTCTTTGACACTGGCAGTGGCTCACCAGTCACCATCGATTCATCGACATAACTTTTTCCTTGGGTAATAAAGCCATCGACAGGCACCTTATCACCCGGCCGAACTCTTAATATATCCCCGACCTGAACATCCTCTAAATCAATCTCTTTTTCAGACCCATCGACTTCGACTTTCCAGCAGGTATTCGGCGCAAGGTCTAATAACATTTTGATTGCAGAGTTGGTTTGAGAGCGCGCTTGTAACTCTAAAACCTGTCCCAATAACACTAAAGCGGTAATCACAGCCGCCGCCTCGAAGTAGACTGCAACCAACCCTGTTTCTGTCTGCATCGTGATGGGAAAAAGATGCGGTGCCAATAGAGCAACCATGCTATAGCTCCACGCCGCGCTGACACCTAGCGCGATGAGGGTAAACATATTCAAATTCCAGGTTTTAATGGATAACCAAGCACGCACAAAAAACGGATAACCGCCCCAAAAAACAACCGGTGTGGCCAAAATAAATTCAATCCATTGAATCCTGTAAAAGCTCAAATTACTGGGTAAATATTGCGGCAGTAAATCCATCATCATGGCTAAAATAAAGACAGGTAGTGCCAAAGCCGTACTTACCCAGAAACGGGTACGCATATCTTTCAGTTCTGGGTCTTCACTTTCTGCGGATAGATCTGTTGTTAATGGCTCAAGCGCCATGCCGCATTTAGGACAGATTCCGGGATGATTCTGAATCACCTCAGGATGCATTGGACAGGTATATTGAATGCCAAATATATCAGAATTGGAGACTGGTTCATCCAATTTTAGAGGCGCTGATAAAAGATATTGCTCAGGATGGCTGGCAAATTTATCTAGACAGCTTTCGCTGCAAAAATGAAACTCTTTGTCTTGATATTGGTAATGAAAGGGGGAATCCACAGAGACTTTCATTTGGCAAACAGGGTCAATTGCCTGCCCCGCAATATTAGAATATTTGTGACTCATACCATCTCCAACGGTTCTACCTAAATGAATGAATAAAGCTCCCAGTCAAACAGATCAAAACGCGCTGAAATTATTTCGCTTCGTCGATTATTTGCATGGTTTGTTGTTGCACGTCTTTTGCAATTTGAAGTAAGGATTCGTCATTAGATAACATCGCTAACATTGGCGCAGGCTCAATCATGCCAATTTTGGTTTGCTGATTTTCCGTATACACTGAAATACGGCAAGGCAGTGCCATATTCAAGCGCATATCGATGGCTAATACTTGTGCAGCTTTGACAGGATTACAGACCTCAAACACTTTGCACTCCTCTACAAAATCAATGTTCTTACTGCGCAATGTGGAGCCCAAATCATGGATATACAGCACACCAAAATTATGGTTTTT
>JBNJEY010000090.1:0-6029 GCA_051746325.1 Pseudomonadota bacterium | reverse complement strand
AGAACTTGAGTCATCGCCACCGGCTAAAATAGCCTCTAGATCGAGAGTGCGTTTTTCTTCAGTCATTTTACTCTTCTTTTTTTACAGAGACCTTTACGCATGCAATGGTCTCTCTATAGGTTATCCAGAGCATCAATCGCGAACTCAGCCGCTTTCTGCTCTGCTTTACGTCGATTTGAAGCCGTTGCTTCAAATTTGGTATTCAATTTTTCTACATAACAACAGACGGTAAATTGCTGAGCATGTGCTGCACCATTCACGCTGATGATACTGTACTCTGGCAAAGGCTGATTCTCTGATTGTAACCACTCTTGTAAACGCGTCTTAGCGTCTTTGCCTACTTTTTTAGGGTCTAAAATTTGTAAACGGCCATTATACAGACGATTCACCAACTCACGACAGACATCCAACCCTCCATCTTCATAGACAGAGGCAATAATCGCTTCTACGGCATCGGCAATAATCGAGTCACGTCTAAAACCGCCACTTTTAAGCTCACCGGGCCCTAACACCAAATAGTCGCTTAAGTCATATTCACGGCCAATCACGGCCAAGGTGTCGCCCTTCACTAAGTGTGCTCTGACACGGCTCATATCGCCTTCTGCCAGGTTTGAAAACTGATGAAACAGGATATCTGCAATCATAAAATTAACCAAACTATCGCCTAAAAACTCCAGCCGTTCATTGTTTTTAGCGCCTACACTACAATGGGTTAACGCGTGTTGTAAGCATAAAATATCTTGATATTCATAACTCAGTTTTTTCGCTAATTGATGTAACTTAGCTAAACGTTCAACCGAGAGTTTTTCGGTTTTTTTGCTCACCATCTTATTCAATCCCCTGACCCAAACGATTTAAGTGTAAACCGTTATCCCAGCTCATCCAGATTCCAAACGCTTTACCTTTAAGATTTTTCTCAGGGACAAAGCCCCAGAAACGGCTATCATTACTGTGATCTCGATTGTCGCCCATCATAAAGTAATGACCTTCTGGCACCACAATGGTATCCAAATCGTCACTTGATTTATCCATATCTAATAAAACTTTATGTGTTGAACCATTTGGAAAAGTCTCTTTAACGAGCGAGGCTCCATTCATAATCGAGCCTGAGTCCGTACCATGATACTCACCGATAAATTCACTTTTAACCGGATTGCCATTAATAAAAATAGTACGTCCAAGATAGGTAATTTTATCGCCTGGTAGTCCGACGACACGTTTGATGTAATCGACCGCTGGATCATTCGGATATTTAAAGACCACGACATCACCCCGTTCTGGTTTACTGACCGGAATAATCGTGGTTTGTAGAACCGGTAATTTGACACCATAGGCGAATTTATTGACGGCAATAAAATCCCCTATCTGCAAGGTCGGATACATAGAACCCGATGGAATTCTAAAGGGTTCAATAATAAAAGATCTCAAAACCAATACGACTAAAAACACTGGAAACAGTGAACGCGCATATTCCACCAAGATAGGCTCTTTAACGGTCATCATGGCACTTTGGCGTTTTGGACGCCAAATAATGCGATCTACATAGGTGATAACCCCAGTTATGGCGGTAATAATGACAAGAATAAGTTCAAAACTCATTAAGATTCTCCCGTGCTCAAAATGGCTAAGAAAGCTTCTTGCGGAAGCTCAACATTACCGACTATCTTCATGCGCTTCTTACCCTCTTTCTGTTTCTGTAATAATTTTTTCTTACGGGAAACATCGCCCCCGTAACATTTCGCGGTAACATTTTTGCGTAACGCTTTGACATTGGCGCGGCCAATGACCTTAGCCCCAATGGCCGCTTGAATAGCGACATCAAACATCTGACGAGGAATAACTTCCTTAAGCTTGTCAACAATCACTTTACCGCGCTGTGCGGCAAAGGCGCGATGCACAATCACCCCTAAGGCATCTACTTTTTCACCATTGATAAGAAAGTCCATTCGCACTAAGTCATCTTGTTGAAAACGCTTAAATTCGTAATCCATTGAAGCATAACCCCGACTACACGACTTAAGCCGATCAAAGAAATCAAGCACCACTTCATTTAATGGCAGTTCATAATTAATTGAGACTTGACCACCCGAATAGTGCATATCTTTCTGGACGCCACGTTTTTCGATACACAATTTCATAACCGCACCCACATGCTCATGTGGTACTAGAATATTGGCTTGAATAATAGGCTCACGAATCGCTTCAACCAAACTCAAATCTGGAAGTTCTGAGGGGTTGTCAATTTTAATGACTTTGCCATTTTTCAACTCGACTTCGTAGATAACCGTTGGCGCGGTCACAATTAAATTAATATTATATTCACGTTCTAACCGTTCTTGAACGATTTCCATATGTAGCATACCTAAGAAACCACAACGGAACCCAAACCCTAAGGCTTCAGAACTTTCTGGTTCAAAGTGCAAAGCCGCATCGTTCAAACGCAATTTTCTTAGGGAGGCGCGCAGATCTTCATACTGTTCAGAAGAGACGGGGAAAATCCCCGCAAAAACGCGCGGTTGTGCGGGTGCAAACCCAGGCAACGCTTCTACATCGGGTTTGGTGGCATCGACCAACGTATCACCCACTGGTGCCCCGTCAATGTCTTTAATGCCTGCAACCACGTAACCCACCTCTCCTGCATTTAAATATGCAGTCGGTACTCGCTTTGGCGTAAAGATACCCACATCATCGACCAGATATTCATCCTTGGTCGACATAATTTTCATTTTGGTTTTCTTACCAATTCGCCCGTCAATAACTCGTACCAATGAAACCACTCCTAGGTAGTTATCAAACCAAGAATCAATAATAAGCGCTTTTAACGGGGCATTTAAATCGCCTATTGGCGGTGGAATTTTAGCGACAATATCTTCTAGGGTTTCTTTAATGCCGATGCCCGCTTTAGCACTTGCGCGCACGGCGTCTGCAGCTGAAACACCAATAATCTCTTCAATTTCCTCAATCACACGATCCGGCTCAGCAGAGGGCAGATCGATTTTATTCAATACCACTAAGACCTCTAAGCCTTGCTCAATCGCCGTGTAGCAGTTGGCAACGGTTTGTGCTTCAACCCCTTGAGAGGCATCCACTACCAATAAAGCACCTTCGCAAGCGGCTAAGGAGCGCGAGACTTCATAGGAGAAGTCAACGTGACCTGGCGTATCAATAAAGTTAAGTTGATAGGTTTCACCATTATCCGCTTTGTAATTGAGGGTCACACTCTGCGCTTTAATGGTAATACCACGCTCTTTTTCGATATCCATTGAATCAAGCACTTGCGCTTGCATCTCACGATCAGATAAACCGCCACACAGGTGAATAAATCGATCGGCAATGGTTGATTTACCGTGATCGATATGGGCAATAATCGAAAAGTTACGAATGTGTTTTAAATCGTCTGACATTAATGCTCCAGGTAGTCTCTGTTTGAAAGCGACTCAAGTTGACCTAAGTTGGCCTAATTCATTTTCAAACAGAGACTACGATCTATAAAAAAAGGGGACTATTGTCCCCTTTCACCTTATTCTTTAAAACGGATGTTTTTACAATTATTTTCAATGGGTTAGCTTTTCAAAAAAGCCCCCTTCACATTCAATAACAGAATAAGGTTTGGTTTAAATTTAATTGCGCGTATTTTACGCTAATTTATGGCGATTCGCATTGATTAATCGCCACATTAGGAACAATGTAAATTTAACCGAGTTTAAGAACCCCTTTTCTCATTATTTAATAAAGAGTAAGTGCTCTTAAAACCTTACTTATCTAAAATTAACGGTAAGAACAGAGAGCGTCCGTCTCTTAAGACTCGTACCGCGACAGATCGATTCTTCGGTAAACGCTTTAACAGATCATCTAGCATCTTAATATTTTTTACCGGTTTAAAATCAATCGTGACGATAATATCATCCTGGCGTAAGCCTGCGCTTAAGGCCGGCTCTGCAAAGACGTCTACCACTCTTACGCCAAATGGAATTTTCAACTGACTTAAGCTCGCTTCATCCAGCACCTCAACTTCAGCGCCTAAAAGATTGTGCATCTTACGACTCTCTTGTTGCGCAGCCACGGACCCTGACTTTTCCAAAGAAGCCAGCTTCAGACGAATCGTCTTCTCCTTACCTTGGCGTAGCAGCTTAACCACTACTTTTTTGTCAATCGGTGTCATACCGACAATGGGCGGTAAATCAGAAGATCTAGTGATTACTTTGCCATCAAATTCTAAAATAATATCCCCTGGCTTAATCCCCGCTTTTGCAGCGGGCGTGCCAGGAAAGGTCTCCCCGACCAACGCCCCCATAGGCTTGCTCAAACCAAATGATTCTGACAGTTCACTGGTAACCTCTTGCACTTGAACGCCTAAATAACCACGAATGACCTTACCGCTCTCTTTTAACTGATTCACTACATTCATGGCAATATCGATGGGTATCGAAAAAGATAGACCCATCGCACCACCGCTCTGGCTATAGATTATTGAGTTAATACCCACGACTTCGCCGTCTAAATTAAACAGTGGCCCGCCCGAATTTCCCGGATTAATGGCAATATCTGTTTGGATAAATGGCACATAAGTATCTTCAGGCAGAGCACGACCTAAAGCCGAAATAATGCCATGTGTCACCGTATTCGCCAAACCAAATGGCTGACCAATTGCCAGGACCCACTGACCGACCTTGAGATCTTTTAAAGAGCCGACCTTAGCAAAAGGTAAATTATTAGCCGAAATTTTCAATAACGCTACATCCGTTCTGGGATCAGAACCAATTACTTTTGCTTTTAACTCTTTACGGTTACGCATGCGGACAATAATTTCATCTGCACCATCAATAACATGATGATTGGTTAAGATATAACCATCCGCACTAATCACAAAACCAGAGCCGAGCGAATGAGATTGTTGCTGCTCTTGAGGAATATCAGGTTGCTTACCCCCAAACCGATCTCTAAATTGATCTAAATCTCCACCAGGAATTCCGAAAAAATAGCGCAATAAGTCTTCTGGTATCCCCTGAAACGGGACGGGAGGTTGCATCGGGCTTCGAACCACCTTTTTTGTGGTACTAATATTTACCACCACCTGATTATTTTGCTCAACTAACTCGGTAAAATCCGGTAAACCATAACTATTAACCGTCGCACCCATCGCCATTAAAGGCTGAAAACTGAGCCATATAGCAAGCACTAGCGATGTTAAAACTGATTTTTTTTTCACAATCGTGTCCCCTTATATTTTTAAAACTTAAATGTTTTTTATAAACATAAACACTTTCTTAAAGATTGCGCAATAAGCCATACGTAATGACTAAGCCTAAAAACTTATTTTTCAACCGCTTTCGACCTTTTTTACTAAAATAACTGAATCAAAACGCCCTTGATCTTCTTACGAGTTATCGCATAATCTTACTTTATTTTTTTTGCGCTAGAGTTTCGCTCTAAACCTCAGGTAAGCTCATTTCAGGCAACACCGGTTGATAAATGGTATGCGTCAACCACCAGCCCAAAGCAACTCCCAAAAAACCGCCAATAATCGCAGCTATATCTGCGGCTGTTTCACCGACCTCTAAAAGTCGCACACTCAAACTACTCAATAATATTGCAAACAAAAACAGGCCAATTAATGGTACACCGTAGGCCATAAAGGAGTGCTTAATCAATCGTGACTTATCCAGCGTCAAGATGACCTGATCACCAACTTGAGCATTAAGTCTATTTCTCACCTTAATCGCTCTTTTAGAAGCCGTCGTAAACAAGGTCGCTATTGCAGACGTACCACACCCCGATGAAGAAGCACAACCGTTGCAACCCGATTGACTTTGAGCATCCACATAGGCAAAGTCACCCTCAATAGAGGAGATAATGCCCGATTCACGCATTAAATGTGATTCATCTACCATCGGATTTTCAAGATTAATGCCCTCTCCTGCCGCCTGCGACAGGCTGTCGGAAAAAGACCCTGTCTGCTGCGTATTTTCAACCCCATCTTTATCACTATTAGGGAGAAGACCCCTTGCTTCAGCTAGGGGATGAATCCC
>JBNJEY010000089.1:0-6108 GCA_051746325.1 Pseudomonadota bacterium | reverse complement strand
CTCTTTATATTACCCCCGTTAAAAGCCATTTTACTCTTTGCCATGATTGGCCTAGCCAGTTGCAGTGCTCCACCAGAGCCCCCAATTAAATTGATTACCAATTCCTGGATAGGCTACTCACCGCTATTTTATGCGAAGGAGAAGGGTTGGCTAGAACCGCTTAATATTGAATTATCGACCGTGGTGTCACTGAACGAAAGCATGATGACCTATAAAATTGGCCACTTTAAAGGGCTGACCGGCACCCAGTATGAATTTGAAAAACTCCAAAAACAGAATGCAGATCTAGTGCCTATTATTATGTTTAATCGTTCTAATGGGGGCGATATGGTTATGAGTAATATCAGCATAACGTCTCTTAAAGAAACCACGGATTCCGTCGATGTCTTTTTAGAAATTAATTCAATTAATTCTGTCGTCTTTAAAGACTTTATAAAAGCTCATAAATTAGAAAATAAAACATTTAATTTTATCAATAAAGACCCTTTAAAAACGATCGCACAGATCAAGCAAGCCCCCATCACACAACCGCTTATTATCGTCACCTATAACCCTTATAACGTTCAACTGCTTGAACATGGCTTTAATGTCATCGCTTCAACGAAAAACAGTGAAGAGATTCTAGTGGTAGATGCACTCTATGTTAAAAAATCCTGCATAACAGAGCATAAAGCCGATTTTATAAAGTTAAAACAGGTCATTAATCAAGCGATTCTAGATCTTCAAGCAAACCCTCGTGCTTACTATGAAAAAGTTAAACCCTATCTTGAAAATGGCAGTTATAAGGAATTTTCAGCCAGTTTAAATCAGATAGAGTGGCTTAATTCTGAGCTATCTGCCACCGTTACTAAAAAACTGAACCAGAGCGCCTTTCCCATTCGAGATTTGCTGTAAATGCTCTCAATACACCGTTTCTTTTTAGGACTATTGGCCATTATTTTGGTATCGCTTTATGCGGCTTTTATTGCATACTACCTCTCCGAACAGCAGACCAAAGCCGACCTAATTACCGAAGAGATCCATCTGACCTTATCTGAAACGGCTTATTTAATCACCACCAATTTCGAGAGTTTAAGCAGTATTCAGAGTTTTAAGTCGTTATTGAACCGAAAAGTGGCCCAAAATAACCTTATTTCAAGCATGATACTTGCTCAGGGCAGTACGATTCTCATCAGTACAGACCCGTCAATAAACACTCTGCCCTCACAGCTCGATTCGCTTACAATATTTAGCGATATTTCTGCGCGTCAGATTTTAGAAAATCCTACTTTTGAAATGACGATTGAGGCCTATAGTCAAAACAAAGTCCTGCCATTGACCCTATTCCTAAATGTCAATGAATATACCTTGAACAACTACTTTTCAAAAACCCGAATTCAATACATCAGCACACTGGTGATGCCAACACTATTTGCCATCTTGGCTTTATGGGCCATCTTACATTTTTTGTTAATGAAGCCTCTGGAAAAATTAAAAACCTATGCTTACTACTCCAGGCGCCCCCCCTCTAAATTTAAAATTAGAGAACTCGAAGCGATTCGTAGCTCGATGGTGCAAACTTTTCACCGCCTTGAAGAGGAGCAAAAGGCGCTTTATTACAGTGCCAGAACAGATGAATTAAGTGGTTTACCCAATCGATACCAGTTAAAAGAACGCTTAAACTGGTTAATTGAAGAGTCCTCTCGATCAAAGTCAGAGTTTGCTTATCTATTTATCGATTTGGATAACTTTAAAAATATCAATGACACCTTGGGGCATGATATTGGCGATGAACTGCTTATGATGATTGCTGGAATCATGCAGGATGTTATTCGTGACTATGACATTATTGCTCGCGTGGGGGGTGATGAGTTTGTAGTGGTCTTAAGTCAATATAAAAATCATATTGAGCTCAATCATATTATTCAAAGAATCATAGCCAAGCTTTCTGAAATCCACACAGTAAGAACCTATCCGGTGAGAACCTCCGCTAGCATTGGTGTCGCTTTCTACCCTAAGGATGGAGTTGACGGTAAAACACTGCTCAAAAACGCTGATATCGCCATGTATGAGGCAAAAAAATCTGGAAAAAACCAAATTCATTACTTTACAGAATCCCTCCATCAAACCATATTAGCAGAAGTTGAACTCGAAAATGAGTTACGCAGTGCCATTCAAAACCAGGAGTTTGAGCTTTATTATCAGCCTAAGGTAGAGATTGCCAGTGGCAAAATAATTGGTGCTGAAAGTCTGGTTCGCTGGCACCATCCAACAAAAGGGATGATTTCACCTCTTCAGTTTATCCCTATTGCAGAGCAAACTGGCCTGATGATTGAGCTAGGAGAAAGGATCTTACAACAAGCTCTACAGCAACAAAAACAGTGGCAAGAGAGCTATCAAACCGACCTATTGCTTTCAATCAATATTTCAGCGGTACAACTCGGATATCTGCAATTTTTTAGCCACTTTCAGGCCCTTTGCAACCAATCTAAGTTAGACCTCTCTCTTATCGATATTGAGGTAACCGAATCTGTTTTAATGCAAAATAGTGAGAGTAATCTGAGTATTTTAAAAAAAGTCCGGAGCCTGGGCGTTTCGATTTCATTAGACGACTTTGGAACCGGCTACTCCTCTTTGGCCTATTTAAAAAACTTTCCGATTAATACCTTAAAGATCGACAAGGCTTTTTTAGATGATTATAAGACCCAATCAGGTCGTGTCTTTATTGATACCATTGTCCAATTGGCGCACAATTTGCATATCAATGTCGTCGCCGAAGGCGTTGAAACAGCAGGCCAGTTGACCTACCTAAAAGAGATTGGTTGTGATATCTACCAAGGTTACTATTGTAGCCAGCCACTGCCCGCCGCTGATTTTATGGCATTGGTACAGAAAAACCACGCTGAGTCGATTCGCACAACACTGTAGTGGGTGCTTATTGAGAGTGACCAGGCCTGCTCTATTATTAGACCGTAATCAAGATCAATCCATCTTCATTCACCCTTTTAGCTCTCTTTAACATTCCCACCACTGACTTATTTCGTTAAACTCTCTTTTATTGAGTCAATTTTGACTATTGCTGACAATCTACTCTCTTAAACCCCTAACTGACTGCAAAAGGATATCCATCAATGCCCTTGACTGAAAAAAGTTCAACTCAAGCTGTTTATAAACTTACCGAATACAGTCATGGTGCGGGGTGTGGTTGTAAGATTTCGCCAAAAATACTCGACAGCATTCTTAAGACCCAACTGCAGATTGCACCTCATCCGCAACTATTGGTCGGCAATAATACCAAAGATGATGCGGCCGCCTTTGATTTAGGCAATGGCACCTCTATTTTGAGTACAACCGATTTTTTTATGCCGATTGTTGATGACCCTTTTATCTTTGGCCAAATTGCCGCCACCAATGCCATTAGCGATATCTATGCGATGGGCGGTAAGCCATTAATGGCCATCGCCATCTTTGGTTGGCCCATTGATATTCTGCCTGTCGAAGTCGGTCAGCAAGTCATTGAGGGCGGGCGCTCGGTGTGTGAGGCGGCGGGCATTCCATTAGCGGGTGGACACTCTATTGACGCTCCTGAACCTCTCTTTGGATTGGCCGTCACCGGCATAGTAGACAATGTCAATTTAAAACGCAACGCCTCTGCCCAAGCGGGTTGTGAACTCTTTTTAACCAAACCCGTGGGGATCGGTATTTTAACCACGGCACAAAAGCAGAAGAAGATTCACACCGACCATATGGCCATCGCGATTGAAGCGATGACAACCTCAAATGTAGCGGGTACGGAGTTTGCCAAAATAGATGGCGTCACCGCTTTGACCGATATCACAGGATTTGGAATATTAGGTCACCTAATCGAACTCTGTGAAGGCAGTGGCATTCACGCCCAACTCAATTTTGATGCGGTGCCGATTTTACCACACGTATTGGAGTACTTAGCGTTAGACTGCATTCCTGGCGGCACCATACGCAACTTTGAGAGCTACGGTCACAAGGTCAGAGGACAACAGCAGGGCGAACTCACCGAGACCCAGAAAATGATTCTCTGTGATCCCCAAACTTCAGGAGGTTTACTGGCCGCCGTACATCCTGATTCGGTCGCTCAATTTAAGGCCGTCGCGGCACAGTATGGACTGATCTTAGAGTCAATTGGTCGCACTCGAACCGCCAAGCCAGCAACGGCTTGCATTGAGGTTATCTAATGTCTCTACTTAAAACGGCAATGGCGACGGTAATAGATCCTGACGAATTATCAGCAGATTTGCCAGTGCAACTGACTGAATATACAGATGATCTACCGCAAATGGATGACTTTAAATCCATTGTATTGCAGCAAATCCCTCTATTAGATGTCAGAGCACAGATTGAATTCAGTCTAGGAGCATTTGAGACGGCACAGAATATTCCGCTAATGACCGATCAAGAGCGCCACAATATCGGTCTCTGCTATCAACAAAAAGGGCATAATGCAGCGGTCGAACTAGGCCATAGACTGGTGAATGAAAACGCCCGAGCACCGCGTATAAAGGCCTGGTGTACCTTTATCGATGCTCATCCTGGTGCTTTACTCTACTGCTTCAGAGGCGGACAACGTTCTAAAATCTCACAACAGTGGTTGGCTGACAATGGCTACCCGATCACTCGTTTAAAAGGGGGCTACAAAGCATTTAGGCGCTTTTTAATCGATTTTCTCGACCAAATACCAACTCTATTCCTTGAAAAAAACATTCAACCGATTGTGCTCGCTGGACGCACTGGAGCCGGTAAAACGATTGTCTTACAGCGACTCGAAAATGCCATTGATTTAGAGGGTCTAGCACACCACCGAGGTTCAGCTTTTGGCCGCCATGCCACCCCACAACCGACGCAAATCAATTTTGAAAACCAGCTCTCTATGGCGTTAATGCGCTTTATTGAAACCCCCTCTAGAAACCTAATTATTGAGGATGAAGGCCGCAATATCGGTTCGGTTTCCATGAGTGGTGATCTATTTTCCGCCTTAAAATCGGGTCCTAGAGTTGTGGTCGAAACCCCGCTTGCAGAGCGCATTGAAATTACTCATCAGGAGTACGTTTTACAGGCGCAAACAGAGTATTCAAACCTGGCCGATTGGGTCGATTTTATGCGCAGTGCCATTGAACGTATTCACAAACGCTTGGGTGGTGAAAGACACCAACGAGTGTTAAAAGCCTTTGAAGCGGCCTTACAACTACAACAGCAAACGGGGGCGACGGACGGCCATCGTCGCTGGATAGAAATTTTGTTAAGCGAATATTATGACCCAATGTATGATTATCAAATGAGCAAAAACGACTCTCCAGTAATTTTTCAAGGTGGCATTGATGAAGTTGTTCGCTTTCTACAAACCTATCAGCCAAATAAAGAGCTCGCCTAAGCCAACAACCGTTAGGGATGTCCCATGAAGCAAAGTAGCCACGAAGTGCTCGAATCTCAACATCGACCAGAAGCCATTGCACAGCGATTAAAGGGCACGCCTCAATCACAAAATATCTCCGATGCCGTATTGGGCGGCATTGATGGTTGTGTTACCACATTTGCTGTAGTATCCGGCGCTTTTGGTGCAGGATTCTCCCCACAGATTGCTCTGGTTCTAGGCTTTGCAAATTTGATTGCAGATGGTTTTAGTATGGCGGTAAGTAATTACGAAGCCAGCAAAGCTCAAGCTGATTTTACAGCCGAGATTCGGCGCTCTGAGGGCGAGCATATCGACCGAATCCCCGAGGGCGAGCGCGAAGAGATTCGGCAAATATTTCAGAAAAAGGGCTTTAAAGGAGAAACACTCACTACCATCGTAGAGACCATTTGCCAAGACCGAGAACTCTGGATAGACACCATGCTCACCGAAGAACATGGCATCCAGCTAACACATCCAAATCCAATCAAATCAGGAATGGTCACCTTTTTGGCATTTATTGCTGTAGGTTCGATTCCGCTTCTGCCCTTTTTAATTGCAAGTTTGGAAATGATGCAGCAATTTATGATCAGTGCCTCGCTTGCCGCAATTATGTTCTTTTTAATTGGCACGCTCAAAAGTCTCTTCCTTAATAAACCCATGTTACGTTCAGGCGTGAGTACATTACTCACTGGCGGAACAGCTGC
>JBNJEY010000088.1:0-6145 GCA_051746325.1 Pseudomonadota bacterium | reverse complement strand
CAGTGGATGCAGTTGGAAGCCGAGTTTATCGTCCTCGTCGGCCTTATGGCTTTTATAGGACATTTGTATCCGGTGTTTTTTGGCTTTAAAGGCGGGAAGGGCGTTGCGACTATGCTAGGGGTGATGTTCGGTTTGTCACTGCCGATCGGTTTGGCGGTGGGTGCAACTTGGTTGTTTATCGCCAAAGTGCTTAAGGTATCTTCACTTTCAGCATTGATTGCCACAGCGCTAGCACCGGTTTATATCTATTTTTTATCGGGCGAATTCAGCTGGGTATTTTATACCGCCGTTATGACCGCATTTCTCTTTTGGCGTCATCGTGGCAATATCCAGCGCTTAATAAGCGGTGAAGAGGGGCTGTTTAAAGATAAGAAAGACACAGATTAGGGTTGGTTTAGGATTAAATCTCTTTTTCAATAATGACCATGCCTGGTCACTTTAATCTCGAGAGCTTTAACGATTAATAGTCGCCTTGATCGGTGGTAACTCTTCTAGAGACCATCTTGGTGTGGCGGCAAAATTCAAATCATTACACTGTCCTGCCAATAACCTCTGCGCGCCCGCATAGGCAATCATTGCGCCATTGTCAGTGCAGAACTCCAGCCTTGGGTAAAAAGTTTCTCCTCGACGTTTTTTCATCAGTTGATCTAGCTTGGCACGAATCTCACGGTTTGCACTGACGCCACCGGCCACCACAATACGATTCAAACCCTCTTGCTCTAAAGCACGTTTGCATTTTATGGTCAGGGTCTCTGCAACTGAGAGTTCAAAAGCGCGGCAAATATCGGCTTTGGTTTGCTCGCTACAATCCCCCTCAGAGACCGATTTTAGCCAGGTATTGCGAGTAAACGTTTTTAAACCGCTGAAGCTCATATCTAAACCAGGGCGATCCACCATAGGTCGGGGAAAAGTATAGCGTCCAGACTCTCCCTTTAACGCTAAGTTAGAGACATTCGGACCCCCCGGATAACCGAGTTCAAGCAATTTAGCGGTCTTGTCAAAGGCTTCGCCAGCGGCATCATCTAATGTTTCACCGAGGAGCTTGTATTGGCCAATGCCATCGACACGAATAATCATGGTATGGCCGCCGGAAACTAATAAACAGATAAAAGGGAACTCAGGTTGGATGGTTTCAAGCATTGGGGCGAGTAGGTGACCCTCCATATGGTGAACACCA
Organism: Pseudomonadota bacterium; assembly: GCA_051746325.1. Classification (GTDB taxonomy): domain Bacteria; phylum Pseudomonadota; class Gammaproteobacteria; order Thiomicrospirales; family Thiomicrospiraceae; genus Thiomicrorhabdus. Next base: position 4,968 of record JBNJEY010000088.1, on the reverse strand, counting down.
ATCGCTGGGATATCGAGTGCATAAGCCAAGCTACGAGCGACCGAAGTGCCCGTGAGCAGTGCGCCAATAAGCCCGGGGCCAGAGGTGTAGGCAATGCCATCCAAAGCCTCTTTGGAAATATGAGCCTCCTCTAGAGTCTGCAGAATGAGTGGCGTTAATTTACGGATATGATCACGCGAAGCCAGTTCGGGTACGACGCCACCATATTGTGCATGCAGCTCGACTTGCGTGTAGAGCGTATCGGCGATTAGGCCTTTATCAGTATCATATAAAGCGATGCCGGTTTCATCGCACGAGCTTTCTATTCCTAAAACCAACATGGCATATTTATCTCTCTCATTCAAAGTGGCTGAATTTTAACAAACAATCTGGGTTTTTATCATAAAAAGGTTTGCAAAATCTCCGCTATAAAATTATAATCCTACGTTTTCCGCTGTTCTCCATTTCTTGCGTGGTGAATAAGAACCGATATATAAAAATCAATTAGGTAAAGTTAGTTATGCCAAGCGTAAAGATTAGAGATAATGAACCATTTGACGTAGCACTACGTCGTTTTAAGCGTGCTTGTGAAAAAGCAGGTGTTTTAACTGAGACGCGTAAGCGCGAGTATTATGAGAAGCCTACTTGGGCTAGAAAGCGTATGAAAGCCGCAGCAGTTAAGCGTTTAGCGAAGCGTTTGTCTCGCGACAACCGTCGCACGACTCGTATGTATTAATAGTTGGATTGGATGAATCTTAGTGTCTAATACAATGCAAGAACGACTTACAGCTGAAATGAAAGCCTGTATGAAAGCTAAAAATAAAGAGCGCCTGCTTGTCGTGCGTTCTTTGATAGCCGCAATCAAACAGGTTGAGATCGATTCAGGCGCTCCAGTAGATGATGCAGCGGCTCTAGCGATTGTTGATAAAGCTATGAAACAGCGTCGAGATTCTCATCAGCAATTTATGGATGCAGAGCGTCCAGATTTAGCTGAGCAAGAAGCCTTTGAAATGACCATCATTCAGGATTTCATGCCAGAAGCTTTAACAGAAGAAGAAGTTAACACACTTATCGATGAAGCTATGGTTTCTAGCGGTGCGGCCTCCATGCAAGACATGGGCAAGGTTATGGGCTTATTGAAGCCTGCGATGCAAGGTCGTGCGGATATGGGTGTGGTCAGTAAACTGATTAAAGCAAAGTTAGTTTAGAAGGTTAAAAAATTTTAAACTCTGTTGTGATAAGTTGTTTTAGATAAAATGATTTCGATCCAATTTAAAACCCGCCAGTGATTCACTGGCGGGTTTTTGCGTTTAGTGAACTGTGTATTTTTCTGTGGATAAGGTGTGAGTATGTCTAGTCAGTCTGGATCAATTCCGCGTTCCTTTATCGAGAGTTTGTTATCTCGAGCGGATATTGTGCAAGTTATAAATCAACGTGTTCCCCTCAAAAAAGCAGGGACTTCCTATAAAGCCTGCTGTCCTTTTCATGATGAGAAATCACCTTCCTTTAATGTCAGTCCAATCAAGCAGTTTTACCATTGTTTTGGATGTGGTGCCAGTGGGGATGCTCTTAAGTTTTTAATGGAATATGAGGGATTAGCTTTTGTCGAAGCCGTTGAAGCGTTAGCCTCACAGTATGGCATGGATATTCCACGTGAAAAACTGACGCCAGAAAGGCAGAAAGCCCAGCAAGTCAAACAGCAAAAGCAACATGATCTATATGATGTAATGCATTTAGCGGCTAAATTCTACCGCCATCAACTGCGCGACCATGCTAGTGCGCCTGAAGCCAAAGCCTATTTAAAAGCTCGAGGTCTAAGTGCGGAAATTGCCAAACAGTTTGTTATTGGGTTAGCGCCACCGGGTTGGAATAGTTTGGTTTCTGGTCTCAAAGCCGATGCGAAATTAAAGCAACAGTTGGTTGAGGTCGGTCTATTAGTGCAAAAAGATGATGGCAAACTCTATGATCGGTTTCGGCACAGAATTATGTTTCCTATTCGCGATGGTCGAGGTCGAGTGATTGCTTTTGGAGGACGTGTTTTAGGAGATGAACAGCCTAAGTACTTGAATTCGCCAGAAACGCCCATATTTCATAAGGGTAGAACGTTATACGGTTTGTACGAGATGCGCCAATCACACCAAAAGTTTGAAAATATTTTGGTGGTAGAAGGTTATATGGATGTCGTCGCACTGGCTCAGTTTGGAGTGCATAATGCGGTTGCAACACTGGGTACGGCGACCACTATTGAGCATATAGAGCTACTGTTTAGGCAGGTTAATGAGATTGTCTTCTGTTTTGATGGCGACCCTGCCGGTCTAAAGGCGGCATGGAAGGCTTTAGAGCTCGTGCTGCCCTTGATGCAACAAGAACGTTCGGTTAAGTTTCTGTTCTTGCCCGAAGGTCAAGATCCAGACTCGATGGTTCGTGAAGATGGCTTTGAGGGATTTCAAGCTCGAATCAGCGATGCTTTACCGCTCTCCGCTTTTTTACTGCAAGGGCTAGAGGGGCGATTATCTTCTCCTGTGAACTCGATAGAGGGTCGGCAGCAGTTAGTCGCCTTAGCGCAGCCATACGTGCAATCAGCTCAGGATCTATATCAGTTCCTGTTGGCAGAGGGGGTTGCTGATCTGGTCGGTTTGCCGACCTGGCGTGTCGAAAAGCAAATGAATGTAAAGTCAGGCTTTACTCAGTTTAAACCAGAGTCAGCTAAAAAAGCCTCTAACAATGTACCGGTCAGTCGAGTGGTCACTATGCCATTAAAAATGGTGCGGATTCTACTTAAAAGACCTGAGTGGGCAGATTTCTTTGCTGCCGATTTTTGCGAAGATTTATTTAGATCGAATGAACGTGACCATATTGTTTTAGGGGGCGTGATTGAGTCATTACAGTTCAATCAATTTATCGCTCAAGCAGGACTCAATTGGATGAATGCCAATGGTTATCAAGCAGAGTTGGCATTGATTGAACACTCTCCGGTCCCTGACGATGAGGGTTTTTTGTTGGCAGAGTTTGAAGCAGTCGTGCTAGGTTTGGGTAAGTTGATTGATGAAAAGAGTTTGGGTCAATCAGGTTGGAGTGCTGAAGAAATGAATAAGTTACAAATCATGATTAAAAATTCATCCCCTTAGGGTGAAAGTGTTGGCACAGAAATTGAGTGCTAACACGCTCATTTTTAAGGGAATTCGTAACAAATTAATCTAAAAGTTTAGTATAATTGCGCGTTCCGTTTTTTTACACGCAGTTTTATCAGAAATAATCCGTAAGCGGAATCAAGCAATATTATTTGAGGCAACACATGACTAAAGTCGAAAGAAAGCAACAGTTAACGGATCTAATTGAACGTGCGAAGGAACTCGGTTATTTAACCTTTGCGGATGTCAATGATGTGTTACCAGATGACATTGAAGAAGACCAGTTAGGTCAAGTTTTAACGATTCTAAAAGACTTTGGAATCAAGTTATTTGATGCAGTACCTGATGAGGATGAATTGCTCACTCAGGATGGTGGTGTCTTTGATGAGTCCGCTGCGGAAGCTGCGCTTGCTGCATTAGCAGAAGTTGATGGTGAGTTTGGTCGTACAACGGACCCTGTTCGTATGTATATGCGTGAGATGGGTTCAGTCGAACTTTTAACACGACACGGAGAAGTCGATATCGCCAAGCGTATCGAATTTGGTAACCGAGATATGTTGGATGCTTTAGCGAAATATCCTGCTTATGCCAATACGATCCTAAGCACCTTCAAGAAAATGGAGCATGGCGAAGGTAAAATCGCCGATGTCATTCAGGGATTCTACCGTCCTTCAGACTTGATTGATATTCCAATTGCAGAGCTTTCGCCAGACAGTGATGCTAATAATGAACCAAAAGAAGAAGGGATTAATCCTGAAGAGTTAGCTGAATTCCTAAAGAAACTTGAAAAGTTCAGCGTTGCGGCACAACTCTCTGCAGATAAAGAGGGTGCAGAAGATCCTAAGTCGATCAAAAAACGTCAAGCCGTGATTGAGCATCTACGTGGCGTTAGAATTACGCCACTGTTCTCAACCAGAATGATTCGTCAGATTAAATCTAGGATTCAATCTATTCGTGAGCAGGAACGTGTTATTGTCAATATTATAATGCGTCGGATTGGGGTTCCTCGTGCCACCTTTTTAGAAACCTTTGTGGGTTCTGAGAGGGACTATGAGATGGTGGATCGATTAATTGAAAAATCGCCTAAACATGCAGAGGCTTTAGAAGCCGCTCGTGGTGATATTAAACGTGCTCAAAAACGGTTAGCGATGATTGCTAAGGCTGAAAAAATGCCGATTGCACTTTACAAAAAGATCTATAAAGATTTGAGTAAGTCAGAGACAACAGCGCGTCTTGCTAAGCGTGAAATGATTGAAGCTAATTTACGTTTGGTTATCTCGATTGCTAAAAAATATACCAACCGTGGTCTGCAGTTCCTAGATTTAATTCAGGAAGGTAATATTGGTCTAATGAAGGCCGTTGATAAGTTCGAATATCGTCGTGGTTACAAATTTTCTACCTATGCAACCTGGTGGATTCGTCAGGCAATTACTCGTTCAATTGCCGATCAGGCACGTACCATTCGTATTCCGGTACATATGATTGAAACGATCAATAAGTTAAATCGTATCCAGCGTCAGTTACTCCAAAGAATGGGACGTGAACCGACACCAGAAGAGCTGGCTGAAGAGATGGAGATGCCGGAAGATAAAATTCGTAAAGTAATGAAAATTGCCAAAGAACCTATCTCTATGGAAACGCCAATCGGCGATGATGAAGATTCTTCTTTAGGCGACTTTATCGAAGATTCGAATATTCTTTCGCCACAAGATGCCGCAGATTCTGAGGGTATGAGCGAAACGGTTCGTGAGATGCTAAACACGCTAACACCGCGTGAAGCGAAAGTATTACGCATGCGTTTTGGTTTAAGTATGAACACAGACCATACCTTAGAAGAGGTTGGTAAACAGTTTGATGT
>JBNJEY010000087.1:0-6155 GCA_051746325.1 Pseudomonadota bacterium | reverse complement strand
ATCTCGACCCTCATTCAAAAGATTGTGCCGCACGATTACATTAGCCAATTTACCTTTTTATTAGCGTGCGGCGATACGCTAGAGATAGAGCCTTTTACGCATACATTAGAGGCCAGTAGCTATCAGCGTGTCAGTCAAGTAATGGAACATGGTGAATTTGCGATTCGCGGTTCAATCATTGATCTATTTCCAATGGGCAGTAAGACCCCCTTCCGCATCGACCTGTTTGATAATGAAGTGGAAACCATTCGCAGCTTTGATCCCGAGAACCAACGCTCCATTGAACAGATCGATAAAATCCAGTTACTGCCTGCTAAAGAGTTTAACTTTACTCAACAAGGTATTGATCTATTTAGACTCAAGTTCCGTGAACGTTTTGGCGAAAATGCTAGAAAAGCCCAAATCTATAAAGATGTTTCTGATGGCCAAGCGGTGGGTGGATTAGAGTACTACTTACCACTGTTCCATGAAAACTTAACCGATCTATTCAGCTATCTGCCGGATGACACGCGCTTTTTCGAGTTCGGAGAGTTGGAAACGGGCATCGATAAGATTCACAATGAGTATAATGAACGGTATCAGGTCGGCCAGCACAACCCAGATTTCCCTCTGCTTAAACCCGAAGAGATCATTCTTGATAAAACCGATTTTTTAACGGCTTTAAAACGGTATCACCGTATTAGTTTACAGTCGGAGTTAACGGCTAAAAACACCACTCAGTTCGCCACTAAAACCCTACCTAAACTAGACGTGCAACCACAAAGTGAATACCCGCTGGCCAAACTGAATGCCTTTTTAGATCATTATCAAGGAAAAGTGATCTTCAGCGCGGAGAGTACCGGACGCAGAGAAACCCTGATCACGCTACTGGCGAAACATAAGCAATTCCCGCAGATTGTCGAAAAGTGGTCGGACGCCTTAACGGCCAAAAAATCACAATGCATTTTAGTCAGCCCCCTCGAAGAGTCGATTTATACCGATGAATACTGCATTATTTCCGAAATGCAAATTTTCGGGCATACTGTGGTCCAAAAACGCCGTCGTAAAAAGAAGCATAATGACTTCGATAGTGCGATCAACAATCTTATTGAACTCGACATTGGCAGCCCAATTGTGCATATCGACCATGGGGTCGGTCGTTACCGTGGTTTGGAAATCCTCGAATTTAATAATGAAGCCAAAGAGTTTCTAATGATTGAGTACGCCGGAGAAGCCAAGCTCTATGTACCGGTCACCTCCCTACACCTGATCAGTCGCTATACGGGTGCAACCCCTGAAACCGCACCACTGCATAAACTCGGCAGTGATCGTTGGGAAAAAGCCAAACGTAAAGCCGCTGAAAAAGTCCATGATGTGGCCGCAGAGCTACTGGATATCTATGCCCAAAGAGCGGCCAGGCCTGGTTATGCATTTAAAACACCCATTGAAGCCTATCAACGTTTTGTGTCAAGCTTTCCATTTGAAGAAACGCCTGATCAACAACAAGCCATTGAAGCCGTTATCGCCGATATGTACTCTGACAAACCGATGGATCGTCTAATCTGCGGTGATGTCGGCTTTGGTAAAACAGAAGTGGCGATGCGAGCGGCCTTTATCGCCGCCTACGATGGCAAGCAGGTGGCCATTTTAGTACCGACCACTCTACTCGCCCAACAACACCTTGAGAACTTTAGAAATCGATTCGCAGATTGGCCCGTTAAAATTGAAGTGTTATCGCGCTTTCAAACGGCTAAAGAGCAAAAAATCGTTTTAGAGGATTTAAAAGCCGGTAAGGTCGACATTATTATTGGAACCCATAAACTGATTCAAAAAGACGTTGCTTACCAACAACTTGGTTTGATTATTATTGATGAAGAGCACCGTTTTGGGGTCAGACAAAAAGAACAACTTAAAAAGATGCGTGCCGAAGTCGATGTCATGACCATGACTGCGACCCCCATTCCGCGTACGTTAAATATGGCGATGAATGACCTACGTGATCTGTCCATTATAGCCACGCCACCGGCCAAACGTTTAGCCGTGCAAACCTTTGTACAAGAGTGGAACGAAGAGGTCGTGCGCGAAGCTTCTTTGCGTGAAATCCGTCGTGGTGGCCAGGTCTATATCCTCTATAACCAAGTCGATAAAATTGAGAAGATGGTCGAGACCATTCAAGAACTCATCCCTGAAGCGAAAGTCACTTTTGCCCATGGCCAAATGAACGAACGTGACCTTGAATCGGTTATGGAAGACTTTTACCACCGTCGCTACAATATTTTAGTCTGTACCACCATTATTGAGACGGGCATTGATATCCCGACGGCCAACACCATCCTAATTGATCGTGCCGATAAGTTTGGCTTGGCGCAACTGCATCAATTACGCGGTCGCGTCGGTCGCTCACATCATCGTGCTTACGCTTATCTCTTTACCGGTGAAAAACCGACTATTTCTAAAGATGCCGAGAAACGCCTGGCCGCCATTGCCAAGCACAATACCTTAGGGGCCGGATTTATACTTGCCAGCCACGATTTAGAGATCCGTGGCGCTGGCGAGCTCTTAGGTGACGGGCAGTCAGGGCAGATACAAGAGATCGGTTTCGGTCTCTACAGTGAACTGCTAGAGCGAGCCGTTAAAGCATTAAAGTCCGGTAAACACCCAGAACTCAACACGACCTTGCATACTGGTAGTGAAGTCGACTTGAGCGTGCCGGCACTGATTCCCGAAGACTACCTGCCCGATGTCCACACCCGATTGGTTTTCTATAAACGCATTGCCAGTGCAGAGGATAAAACTAGCTTAAGAGAGCTTGAGGTAGAGATGATTGATCGCTTTGGCCTACTGCCCGACCAGGTTAAAAACCTGTTAGTGGTCACACAGGTCAAATTATTGATTGAGCCAATGGGCATTATTAAACTCGATGCCTCGGATTCGATGATTCGCATACTGTTTAATCAACAGCCAGACATTGATCCAATAAAACTGATTAAACTCATTCAAGGTCAACCTAAGCACTATCAACTAAAAGGCCAAACTGAATTGAAGTTTTTCGATACAATGCCTGAATTATCCCAAAGAATCGCCGCGATTGAATTAATGGTGAGAAGTATTAAAATGGGTTAGATTTTGCTTATAATCTTACTTAGCTTATTTAAACCAACAATTATCGTAATATGCGAATTCAAGAAAGGTTATAAAACCAATGATGCAAGTTATAAAGCACGTTATTAATTTTACAATAAGCGCCCGCTATGCTTTAAAAAGTAGGCGCAAGCCCTTCTCAACCAGCCCCTTTAAAACTCTGCTATTGTGCGCAGGCCTGGTCGGGTTTAGTGGCTCACTACATGCCGAAGAAATACCACGCTACACGGTAGAAGTGATTGTCTTTGAAAACTATGCATTACGCGGTTGGACAGAAGAACACTGGCCTGATGAAATTCAACTGCCCGTGACGCAAGGCAGCACCTCACTATCCACCACTGGGAAAAGTCCATTATTTATTGATAATGCTAACAAATCGTTGGGAAGTGTGGCTCAGAAAATAAGTAAAAACTACCGAATTTTATTCCACCAAGCCTGGTCACAAAACGCGGTTGACTCCCAAAATGCCCCCACCGTACTGATTGAAAAGGTTCAACAAGGCGGTACGCAAATGATGGGGACGATCAAACTTTATAAAACGCGTTTTGCCCATATTGAAGTCGATTTAGAGTTTGAGAAAGCCATTCCGGCTAAAGTTCTTGAAGCCTTTATCGAGAATCAACGACTGGCATCACAATCGTTACCGAGCCATTGGCGTTTTAATTTAAATGAAGCCCGTAAAATTAAGGAGGGTGAACTACACTATATTGACCACCCTTTATTTGGGGTGTTAATCCAACTGCATAGGAACGATTAACAACCCGACTAAGATCAGAACGGGCTGAGCACAGCTTGTTTATGGCCGATGGCTCTTTTGTCTATTCACTAATGCCCCGAACGGGTTGAACCTCTCTAAGAGAGGCTCTCTTGGCACGGCTAAAATTCAAATCGATCTTCTAGTTTTTCCAACGCAACTAATACGCAAGCCTCATCTTTTTCACCGCCCGGTGCCCCGCTGACACCCATCGCACCAATACGACGGCCACCACTTATAATCGGTACGCCGCCCTCCATCATTAAGAGACCTTTGACATGATTTAGTTCAGGACGAATATCTCCGCGCAGCGATCTAAAGTCACCCGACTTCAAGCCAGACATAATCGTTGCATTGGCTTTTTCTTCTGCAATCTGCAGCGTAAATTTTGACGCAAAATCATCGCGTAAAGCGACTCTTTGGTTACCATGTTTATCAACTACGACAGCGCTCACCGAATAACCCTTTTCACGACACGCTAGAATAGCCTCAGTCGCCAAATCTCTGGCTAAGGCCATACCGATATTCTTCTCATCTAAAACATCCACAGCATGGCTATTTTCAACGGGAAGCAATAAAGCCAGACTGCATAAACCTAACTGCAATTTTTTCAACATAGGGGCTCTCCTGAGTCTTGTAAAACTGAAACTTAACCGACAACTAAAGTCGATACTGTAGGTATTATAGCGCAACTTTTAAGACAACACTCTTACCAATACCCTTTAGTAATGACGACTGAATAGCAAAGACAATATGACTTTTGAATAGTGATGAGTCGGCATTTAAATGAAAAATTGACGTAAAACAAGAGGAAGAAAATAGGTGAAATAGGTGATATTTAAAGCGACCAGGCCTGGTCGCTTTAAAAAGACTTTAAAATAACAGTCCTTTTAGAAAGGCTTAACAACCACTAAAATCAAGATGACAATGGTTAATAGAAGTGGAATCTCATTTGCCCAACGATAGTAAATTCCGCTGTGATTCAAATGCCCTTCTTGCATCTCTTTCATACGACGTTTAGTCCATAAATGATAGACCAGCATTAAGACCACAAAAAGAACCTTAGCGTGCATCCAACCGGTCGCACTTGGGAAGTAGGCTACCCATAGCCAGATACCAGTTCCGATCGCGAACATCATCATAATGGTCATAAATTTATAGAGTTTTTTCGCCATAATGGCTAAACGTGACACATCTTGCCCCGCCTCTTTGCCTTCTACAAAATGTACAAAAATACGGGGCAGGTAAAAAATACCCACCATCCATGACATCATAAATAAGATATGAACTGTTTTTAACCAAAGCATGCTGTTTTCTCCAAATGAAATGACTGCAAAGGGTGCAGAATCTTGCGTGACTCTGTATCATATCTGTTTTGAAAATAATTAAAACTCTAAACTAGGAATTCAACATGAATATCGAAAAGAACAAAGTTGCGTTAATTGAATATACCCTAACGGATAACCAAGGTGAGCAGATTGATGCTTCTAATGGTAAGCCATTAGCCTACATACACGGACACGGTAACTTAATCCCTGGATTAGAAAAAGAGCTTGAAGGTAAAACGGTAGGTGATAAGTTCACTGCGAAAATTTCTGCCGCAGATGCTTATGGTGAGCGTTCTGATGCATTAGTACAGACGGTCGGTAAAGAGATGTTTCAAGGGGTTGAAGAGCTTGAAGTAGGCATGCGTTTTGAAGCACAATCTGAACAAGGCATGCACTCAGTAGAAGTCACCGCGGTTGAAGGTGATCAAGTGACCGTTGATGGTAACCACCCGCTTGCAGGTCTTGAGTTAACATTTGAAGTAGAAGTGACCGATGTGCGTGAACCAACGGCAGAAGAACTTGAACACGGCCATGCTCATGGAGCAGGTGGTCATCAGCACGATTAAGTTTTAAAAAGACTTAATATAAAAATGGCTCTGGTTTTAAATCAGAGCCATTTGTTCCTTACCTCTTTTTCCCAATTCCTCTTCCCCCAATTATTAATCTCTAAAATTTCCTCTAGTAACGCCTCTGGCGTCTAAACCAACCATCCTAACCCTCTTTCCAACTATTCTGATTCGATGTTTGCCCTCGCAAAGGCATAATCCACATTTGATATAACGAGGTGAACAGCATCACCGTTGCCGCTAGGCTGTAGCCAAAGCCACCTATAATAACCAGATAGGCAAATCCCGGGTTGATTTTAGTTAACCACCAAGAAGCGATATCAAGAATCAAAAAAGCAAAAGGCACAAAGATAATGAGTGATTTGAGCCATCTCTTAAAGCCTACCG
>JBNJEY010000086.1:0-6155 GCA_051746325.1 Pseudomonadota bacterium | reverse complement strand
AGGCTATTTGCCGCGACTAAAACATGCTTTTGCACCACGGCATTATCCAGAACCACCGCCCCCATACCAATAAGACACTCATCCTCAAGAGTACAGCCATGTAAGATAGCATTGTGGCCTACCGTTACATCCTGACCGACAATACATTTAGAACCCGCTGACAGATCGCTTTGATGAGTGGTATGCAGAACGGAGCCATCTTGAATATTAGAGCGCGCACCGATATAAATATCATTGACATCGCCTCTAAGGGTGGCATTTGGCCAAACACTTACATCAGTCTCTAGCACGCATTTACCAATAACCACGGCACTTGCATCGACCCAGGCCGAATCAACTAGGTGCGGTACGACCCCTTTATATTTTCGTATTGCCATCTCTTCAATCTCCTTAACTGATTTTATTAACTGGACCCTATTGCTCAATTATAACCGACACAAAGCGTTCTACGACTCATCTTAACCCGTTAACCCGAGCCTATCGTTTTTGTTTCTACCAAGCAATACTCACTATACGACCATAGTGAACCTCTCTTCGACAGGTATCGATTTTTTGTCCGCCGTTGAAGTGCCCTCAGATAAATAGGTTATTGTTACCTTTAAAGGTCTCGATGCTAATATCACCGTGCCGATTAATCTTAAAGTTAAGGTTAACACTTGCCAGATGGTCGACTTTGAATATTATATTAGCGCAACTTTAGAGTTTAACGCTTTAGACTCTAAAAATTCTTTGAGACCATTGAAACTGCGAAATAACCCCGTGAGTAATAGCCATTTAAGACGCCTGATTGGTAAACTAAAAAGAGTTAAAAATAAAACCAAAAAAGGCCGCTCATATTTGAGCGGCCTTTTTTGGTTAGAAAGAGTTGGCGCGGGTTGCAACAAGCAAAACCCAGCTGTTTAACGCATGGTAACTAGCTCTTCCGAACTCGAAGGATGAATGGCAATTGTGGCATCTAAATCCGCTTTAGTCGCCCCCATCTGTATCGCAACAGCAAACCCTTGCAACATCTCATCCGCACCATCACCGACAATATGAATGCCGATAACTTTCTCATTCTCACCGGTTACAACAAGCTTTAACGCTGTTTTGGGTTGGTGTTCCGTAAAAGCATAGCGCATTGGCGTAAACACTGAAGTATAGACCTTAATATTATCGCTACCGTATTGCTTACGCGCATCGTGCTCGGCTAAACCAATGGTTCCTACGGGTGGATGCGAGAAAATGACTGTGGGAACTGAACTCAAATCTAATTTAAGATCAGGTTTATTGTTATATAAGCGCTCTGCTAAAAAACGCCCTGCACGAATGGCCACTGGGGTAAGTTGAGCTTGCCCAGTCACATCGCCAATAGCATAGATATTATCGACCGCTGTTTTATGAAAATCATCGACCTCAATAAACCCCTGGCTATTCGCGGCCAAACCAATGCTTTCTAAGGCCAACGGCTCAATTAAAGTTTGACGGCCCACGGCCCAAATCACCTGGTCAAATCCCGAGATGCTTTGCCCATCAGTACTGAAAACAGTCAAAGTACCATCGGCCTCACGCTGTAATTTTTTAACAGCAAAGTGATACTCTTTTTTACAGCCACTTTCTAACATCGCATTAGTTAGGTTTTCGCGAATCATATCATCAAAACCACGTAACACTAAGTCTTTACGACTCACTAAGGTGGTCTCCGTTCCCAAAGCTTGAAAAACGCCTGCTAACTCTACCGCAATATAACCGCTGCCAATCACAGCCACTTTTCTAGGTTGTTCCGTCAGCTCAAAAAAACCATCTGAAGAGAGCCCTAACTGGGCATTCTCGGTTTCCTGGGGAATAAAAGGTGTGCCACCCGGTGCGATCACAATGGTTTCTGCCGTATAGGTTTTGCCATCAACAGAAACTGTATGCTGATCAATAAAACTACCCCAACCCTCTAGGACATCTACGCCTTTATCGCGCATATAACCTTCATACCAGGTGGTGATATTATTAATATATTGCTCACGATTTTTAACTAATTTACCCCAGTCAAAACCCTTTTTCTCGATATCAAAGCCAAAGCTAGAAGCGTCGCGAATGGCCTCGGCAATATGCGCACCAAACCACATGACTTTTTTCGGCACACAACCGATATTGACGCAGGTGCCGCCTAATTTCTTGGCCTCTACCACTGCACATTTTTTACCATATTCCGCGGCACGTTCCACAACTGATAAACCGCCGCTTCCAGCTCCAATTGCAATGAGATCATAATCGTATTTCATCTTGTTTCCTTTGCTCTTTTTTGAGTCACTTAAAACAAAAAAGAGCCGATTGAGATTATCTCAAACCGGCTCTTTCTAGAATAATCATTATTGATTATTCTAGCTTAAAAGTGACCAGACCTGGTCACTTTTAAGCTAGGGTTTGCAACCGTGCCTATTTGGCTAAAAATGCTTCTAACTCCTCAGAACCACCGATGTGTTCTCCCTCGATAAAGATCTGAGGAACCGTTGAAGCTTGTGCAACCGCACGTAAAGTACGTGATGTCACGTCCCTGTTAGAGATGCTGATCTCTTCATAACGAATACCATTCGCTGTCAGCAACTCTTTCGCTTTAGTGCAGAAGGGGCAATCTGGCTTAGTGAAAACCGTCGCGACCAATGGCGCTTTCGCTTCTGGATTAATGTAGTTAAGCATTGTATCTGCATCAGAAACTTCAAACGGGTCACCGGCTACGTCTGGCTCGATAAACATTTTTTCAATCTGGCCATCTTTTACCAACATAGAATAACGCCATGAACGCATGCCGAAACCTAGGTCAGACTTATCGACCAATAGACCCATACCCTCAGTGAATTCACCGTTTCCGTCTGGAATCAATGTCACTGCATCAGCTTCTTGATCAGCCGCCCAAGCATTCATTACAAAAGTATCGTTTACGGATAAACAAAGAATATCATCCACGCCATTTTCAGAAAACACTGGGGCGAGTTCATTATAGCGTGGTAGATGTGCGGATGAACACGTCGGTGTAAAAGCGCCTGGTAGAGAGAAAACCACCACGGTTTTACCTTTAAAAAGATCATCGCTGGTGACATCTACCCACTCATTATCCTGACGAGTGTGGAATGTTACTTTTGGAACAGCTTGACCTTCGTGATTTTGTAGATTATTACCTGATGCCATGGTGGAGCTCCTTATAGAGTGTTTAAGTTAATTGTCATCTCTGACTTGGGTTTAAGTATAAAGAGATGTTTTTAATTAGTAAAATTGATTGTTTTAACCTTAACGATAGATTGTAACTATCAAACAGTAAATAAACTTATTACTGCAGCGTCGTTCCTTGCAAACTGCGCATAAACGGCTCTAACTGATCTTTTTCTTGGGCATACTTCATTAATAATCCCAATACCGCTTGGTTTTCATGTTTTGATGCGATGCGAGCGGCTAACTGATACTCTTTACCTGTGACTGCCCCCTTAAATCCGCCTAACTCAAGCAAAGCGGCGACCACGCCAGCATTCTCTAACAGACAAGCGGCTTGCAAAGCTTTTACCGGTTCGCCGGCCGCATCTTTGGCAACGGTTTGTTGGGCGGAGACAAAATACTCCTGCACCAATACCATGGTCATCCAATAGTTCATCTCTGGATCGGCTTCACTTTCTATGGCGTGTAACAACAGTTCGCTCGGTTGAGTTTGATGTTTTTGTACCAGAGTTTTTACAATCGTCGAAAACGAGTCACGGTTTTCAGGCTTTAAATTTAATAAGTTCATTTACTGTCTCTTTAAACGCTATAAACAAGCCTATACCAAAGGATAAAGGCTGATTCAATTTTCACGCTTATATATTCTTCGTATTGATTTTATATGCCATATTATACGGATAGACCACAAGCGACGCCAGATGCCCACGCCCACTGAAAGTTGTAGCCACCTAAATGGCCGGTGACATCTAAAACCTCTCCTATAAAATAGAGGCCTGGTCGCTTATTCGCTTCAAATGTTTTGGATGAGACCTCATCGGTATCGACACCGCCTAAGGTGACTTCCGCTTTAGAATAGCCCGCCGTATTAGACGGGTATAGATGCCAATGGGTTAACTGATAAGCGTAATTTTCGATTGCTTCATCCGTCACATTCGATAGGGTCGTCTCCATAGGGAATGCTTCTAACCAAATCTGAGTAAAGCGTTTTGGCCAAAACTGGTTAAGCCATTTTGGCAAGCTATGGCCGTTTTTCTTAAGCATTTTCAACGCCTCTAATACCGATTCAGTTGGCAATAAATTCACCTCTATTGCCTCACCCAACTGCCAGTAATTAGAGGCCTGTAGAATTGCTGGCCCACTCAACCCTTTATGGGTAAACAAAATTGCCTCTTGAAAGGCGTGGCCATTGGCGGTGACCCTCACCTCCATCGACAAACCACTTAACTGCGAAAAACGGGTCTGCCATTTTCCCTCAAAACTCAAAGGTACCAGGCCGGGTGACGTTTTAATAATATTTAAACCAAACTGCTTGGCGATCTTATAGCCTATTCCGCTGGCTTTAAGCTTTGGAAAAGATAACGCCCCCGTGGCCACTACTAACTTATCTGTACTCACCAAACCTTGTGAGGTGTTTAGACAATAACACTCATGTTCAAAGGCAACCGATTCAATCTCTGTATTCAGTTGAAACTCAACCCCCGCCCAGTCACATTCAGTACGTAATATTTTAATCAAATCGGAGGCGCGTTCTGCACAGAATAGCTTACCTAGCTCGCGCGTTTCATACGCCAAACCATGACGTTCAACCAGTTCGATAAAGGCTGAGGAGGGATAACGTGACAGTGCGCTTTTAACAAAATGTGGATTTTGGCAGATAAAATTGGCAGGGGTCACCTCTAGATTGGTGAAATTGCACTTTCCCCCGCCAGAAATCCTAATTTTTGCCGCCATTTTTGGGGCGTGGTCTATGACTAAAACGGACTTCCCTTGATAGGCCGCTGTCGCAGAACACATTAAGCCCGAGGCCCCGGCACCGAGCACAATTAGATCCCAATGAGACATGGTTACAACCTTGTAATTGAGACCTTTACACGCGTTTATGATCTCGTGCAAAGGTCTCTAGTTTAAAAAAGTGTATTCGTTCTACTTCAAACAAGGAGGGGCGTAGGTTAACTGTTATTTTTCATTTCACCAAAAAATTTAAAACCTTTACGGCCATTTGTCTTTACGTTATACAAAGCCATATCGGCATATCTTAGCAACGTTTTGCGGTCTGTGGCATCCTGCGGATAGATAGCGAGACCCGCGCTGAGCGAAACATCGATAGGGCCAGCATTGGTTTTAACAGGCTCATCAAAATCGAGCATAATTTTATGCAAGAGCATCGGCAACTCCTTATTCTCTGCTACCCCTTCTAAGATCAAAGTGAACTCATCGCCCCCTAAACGCGCGACCGTATCAGCCGCACGTAGACAAGCCTTTAAGCGCTCTGCGACCTCTATTAAGACTTCATCACCTGCTTGATGTCCCATCTGGTCATTAATCTCTTTAAACCTATCGATATCGATAAAGACCACCGACATTAATAGGGAGAGTCTCGCTGAATGCTCAATGGCTTGATCTAGCCGCTCCTCAAACAAACGTCGATTAGGAAATCCTGTTAACGCATCATGGCTTGCATAATAGGCCATAGTATCGGCCTGTTTACGTAATGCTTCTTGGACTTGAATCAACGAGGTAATATCATGCGTCGACTCGACGATAGCATAGGCCTGACCGTTTTTATCCTTGAGTGGTTTAGCCAATAACTCAACATAATGCGCCTGGCCTTCTCTGCCATGATTATGAATTACCGACACCTCTTTTTGGGTTTCCAATGCCTCCCTTAAGGGACAAGGATGCTCAGGGCCACTACAAGGTGTCCGTCGATGATGAGAAACTTCATAACATTTTGGACTGTCAGGATTAGCAATAAATTCAGGCTTTATCATTTTTTTAACAGTATTGTTCATTAGCGCTAAAGTGTAATCGGCATTAATCACCATAACGGATTCAGCCACGCCATCAATGACCTCTTGTACAAAACGATGCTCCTCTTCACGCTGGGCTTGCAAGACTTTTCGCTCTGAAATATTTCGCACAACAGCAACATACTGTTGTCTACCGTCAAGTTCTAACAATTGGATTTTGACATC
>JBNJEY010000085.1:0-6222 GCA_051746325.1 Pseudomonadota bacterium | reverse complement strand
GCGCGGGCCAAATCTTTGACATGAATCCAACTAAAAGCTTGCGCTCCCCCTGCGACCGGCCCGCCCAAGCCTAATTTAAAAGCGGGGAGCATTTTATGTAAAGGGCCGCCTTTATTGCCGAGCACCACGCCAAAACGCATAATCAGCGGCTGGGGCGTTAACTGTAGAGTAGCCGCTTCCCATTGTTGACCGAGTACCCCTAAAAACCCCCTGTCTACTTGCGTACAAGATTCATCTACAGGGGTTCGAAGCGTGTTTTGCGGATAAATCCCAATCGCTGAGGCTAAAAAAATTCGTTTGGGCGGGTTGTTACAGTCCGAAATCGCCTGCTTTAAAACTTGATTGGTCAGGGTTCGACTTTCTAATAGGGCTTTTTTATAGGCGCTACTCCAACGTTGACCGATATTTTCTCCGGCCAACATAATCAATAACTCTTGATTTTCTAAGTGTGAGCTTAAATCAAATTGTGCTGTAAAGGCTTGGCGACCAAAAGCCGTTACCACATGGCCTTGCTGGCGTAAATAGCTCTGTAGATAGCACCCGATAAACCCGGTTCCGCCCAAGATAATAATATTCATTATTTGCTCCCACTCCATCTGCTATCTAATTTTTCTGATCTGTTCAAGCCCGCTTCTAGCCGTTTACAGCGGTGCGTTTATAGATGTCCAGTTTTAACGTAGATCAATGTATCTTGCTCTACAAAAGGAAAGTGCTCGCTCAAATGTGGGCTTCTTAACCAACTGCCTTTTGGATAGCGACCATATTCGTCTATAAACTCGCCCTCTAGTACCAAAATCTCCTCGCCTCCCCAGTGTCGATGTGGCTGAAACTTTTCACCGGCTGGCCAAAAAACCAATGCACAACTTTCACTGCCAAAACTGTGCAGTGACAACACCTGTAAATGGCCAATGCCCGGTTGCATCGGTTGATTTTGGGTGTCAATCACCACGGTTTGTAGATCGAGCGGGTCAAACTGATCCAATTTTACAAATAAGGTACAACCGGCTTTAGAAAAGGGCGAGTGCTTAGAGTGAGGTGGATTTCTAAGGTAACTGCCGGCAGGATAGTCGCCTCTTTCGTCAGAAAAAACGCCCTCTAATACAAAGATCTCTTCACCCAGCGGATGGGTGTGTTCTGGAAACGCCGCCCCAGGCATAAACTGAACCATGCTCGAAGTTCGGCCATGCTCATAAAATGCTTTTTCTAGCGGTTTGCGCAATACACCTTCGGCTGGACTGCCTTGCCACTGATTTTTTTGAGTATCTATAAAAACGCGTTTCTCTAAATCCATATTGAGCGGTTGATTTAACGACTGATTTAACGACTGGTTTAACGACATTTTAAGGCCTATTTTTGTGGCAATGACCAGACCTACGGTCTGTTGATGATATTTGCTCATTGGGCAACACCCCTTTTGTGTAGCAACTTAAAAGGTAACTTATCAACTGCCCTTTTTCAATTCCTACAGCTGTTGCACTTACTAAGTGTAATCTATGGGTGAAAATAAACAGACTATCCATAAGATTCCAATAAATTATAGATATTATAAAATGTCACTCGCAAGGCGCATCCACGATCCAACTCTCCCTTGCAATTCCTAACTGTTCTGCCGCTTTAAAATAGGCTTCGCAGGCGAGCGGGTCTGGTTGTTTTTTTCGGGCAAGAATCCAAGCGTAATCAATGTTTGGACCGACTACCAATGCCATTTGATACTCCTTGTCTAATTTTGCAATATGGTATCCACCATAAAAAGGCCCAAAAAACGAGACCTTTAAACTCCCCACATTTGAAGGGCCAGTAAAGTAGGCTCTACCTTCTGCCGTTTTGAGCGCTTGTGCCTCTAAATTGAAACCGCTATTGATCACGCGCACACCGCCATCTTTTCGCATAGAGTAGGTGGCACTAACGTCTGTTAACCCTCTTTCAAAACTGTGATCTAAACGGGCAATTTCATGCCATTGACCTAGATAGCGGTCTAAATCAAAGTTTTGCACCGGCTCAACCCCTTTTGGCACTTGAGTACAGCCATTTACATTCAATAAACTGATCAAACCAAACCCCATTATTAGTGGCTTAAAGACTTGCTTAAACCTCTTAAATATCCCTAACAACATCCTAAACTCCCTCTAATGTGTTTAAAAAATGATTAACACCCGCACTCTATCCAGATTGACCGCTCTTTTAAATCGGCGTGACGGCTATCGACTTTGAATTGAGTATTATTTTATTGCTTTTTTTAGACAAGCCCATCATATTGATAATTTATATAGAATTAATAGTCCCTTCAACGCCCTATTTAAATAACATTATTAATAACGTATAACTATTGTATAATATTTATTAAAGACCATATCAGTTTATTCATAAAAGGATTGAAAATGAATTTTCCACGATTAAAAATTGCCGTATCAGATTGCTTAAGAGGCACGCAGTGCCGCTATAATGGCGGCCATGCGCAGGATGATTTTGTAAATGACCATTTAGCTCGATATGCAGATTTTTATCCTTTTTGCCCCGAAGCGGCTGTTATTGGCACCCCAAGAGAAACCATTCGCTTAGTCGGTATCGATACCCAAGTGCGCGTGATTGGCCCTAAATCGAAGTCGGATTACACAGAGGGGTTGCAGGCCTATAATGACAAAATTATTCCAAAAATATTAAGCCATCAAATGGATGGCGCGGTGGTTAAATCGCGCTCTCCAAGCTGTGGCTTAGAGCGCATTAAGGTCTATCAACCCAGTGGCGAATGGCATGGCTCTAAAGATCCTATGCAAGCCGGCCTATTTACAGGTGACTTACAAAAAGCCGCGCCCTATTTAGCGATTGAAGAAGAGGGCCGTTTGACCGATGCCTGGTTAAGAGAGTCTTTTATGCTGCAAGCATTCACGTCGGCACGGTGGCGCGAATTCTGCGAAGCGGAGCCAACCGTGGGTAAGTTTCAGGCATTTCACCGTGACCACAAATATCTATTTCAGTCTAAAAGCGAAGGGATCTACCGTGAACTTGGAGCCTTAGTCTCCGCCACGCGTAAACATAATTTGGCTGAAAGTCTATTGGGCTATGAACAAAAAATGTTTGCTTTATTGGCTTGCCGCTCTACAAAAGGCCATGTTAAAAATGTGCTAGACCATATCTATGGTTACTTTAAGCATGAGCTAACGCCATTGGAAAAAAACCATTACCATGAGACTGTAACCGAATTTATGGACAATATTGTGCCATTGATTGCAGTGATTAAAGTGTTAGAGCAGTTTCTAAACCACTATGGCTCTGACTATCTATCATCGCAGGTGTTTTTTAACCCTTATCCTGCGGATTTGGCTTTGCGCTCCACAACGTCAGCGTATCGTTAAGCGTGTTAAGTTTGTGTTGATTTGCGTCACCTCCGTTAGGCTTTAGACTTGACCATAAATGAGATAAAGGGATAATAGGACGCGAATCCAACCAATTTGACGGTGTTATGAAAGATCCTAAACTGAGAAGCAGCTTGCTATTACAACTTGTTGAAAACGCACAAGAAGGCATTGTGGTAGCCGAAAAAGAGGGACATGATACGATCCTGATTTATGTTAACCCAGCCTTTGAGCGCTTAACGGGCTATAAATCGGAAGAAATTCTCTATCAAGATTGCCGTTTTTTACAAGGCAGCGACACCCAATCAGAGTCGATTAAAATCATTCGTAAAGCGATTGATGCTACTGAGCCGGTGCGTACCGTTTTGAAAAATTACCGTAAAGATGGCAGCGCTTTTTGGAATGAACTCAGTGTCACGCCCTACTATGATGAAATAGATGAGGCCACCTATTATATTGGAATTCAAAAAGACGTCACCGGAGAGGTGCTATTGCAACAGGCGTTAGAGCAAGCCAATGAAGAGATTGTGCAGTTAAAAGCAGAACTAAAAGCGCTTAATGACGCAATCTAAAACAGGCTCAGGTTTCACACGCCTTTGCTGGTTAAAAATAGTCAATATAAGTTGTAACCGTGGCATTGTAAATTTTTGCCCAGATCCAACTTATCGGTATCTTCTACAAAGTAATGAAACTCTAAGCCCGGATGCGCGTCAATCCATGCTTGCCAACGCGAGGCCTCAAAGTTTTGCTGTTCATCCACAATCACCAACCCTTGGCACTGCGTCGCCTTAATATTTGCAAACAAGACTTGGTTGTCTGACTCTGGGGTTGGGCTAATAATGGCATATAGACCTTTTTCTGCAAGGAAAATCGCCGCCAAAACGCAACCTATCTGAGAGTTCTGAACCCCCTTAATAGAAGTAGACTGCAGCCAGACCCGTTTACTGGCGTGCAGCGGCTGATGGCGTGAGGTAAAACGCAGACGAGTATATAAACGCGGTAACAGTTGCGACGACCAAAAAGCGCTCTGCGCACCGGGATGCGTTAGCGAGAATTGCAGTGTGGCGCGGCTAATAAGCGAAAACAGCTGGCTTTCACCCAAATCCATAAACAGTTGATCTAGTTCGCTGTTTAAACTCTCCAAATCAAACTCAGTGACTGCATCGACTATTTTGGTGTAATGGTCATAGTCACCCAACCCAACCTTATCACGGCTTTTGGTGGCCATTTGAGCCAGACGAACCTTGACCTGACTGATCGGAACGCCCTCTTCGGTGAGTTTAACGGCGGCTTTAATCCGCTCGATATGCTCAAGGGTATACAAACGGTGCCCCCCTTCGGTGCGGACGGGTTCAATCAGTCCATAACGTCTCTCCCAAGCACGCAACGTAATTGCATTTACGCCGGTTAGGTTGGAGACTTCTCTAATAGGATATAGCGCATCATTCGTTTTCATAATCGTTCGATTCTTTTAAATAAGAGCGAGGGGAAACCCCCAAAAGTTGTGCATATGTTAGACAAAACCTTATACTAAAGCAATCCACCCTGATGCTCAGACTAGAGAAAAGGTGCTACTTTAGGATTTTTTCACTCTCGGCTTCATCGCTTGGACACGCGCTAGGTGTGCGATACGACTCTGTTTTAAATCGGCAATGGGTAACGGATAATCTTCACCTAATACAATTTTTTTGGCTTGGCACTCCGCGACATGTTCCCAGGGGGCATGAATGGCTTTTTTAGATAATGCCTTTAGCTCAGGCAGCCAGGTTTTAATATAAACCCCATCGGCATCGAATTTAGTGCTCTGCGTGACCGGGTTAAACAGGCGATAATAGGGCGATGCATCGACGCCACAGCCGGCAACCCACTGCCACCCCATCACATTATTAGCCGCATCAGCATCGAATAAAGTGTGGTCAAACCAAGCTTTTCCTAATAACCAATGTTGGTTTAAATTCTTGGTTAAAAAAGAAGCCACCAACATGCGTAACCGATTATGCATGATGCCGGTTTGCCAAAGTTCGCGCATACCTGCATCAATAATCGGGATGCCCGTTAAGCCTTTTTGCCAGGCCTGGTAAGCTGTTTCGTCTTTATGCCAAAGCAACTGCGGGTATTTAGCCTGGTATTTGGTCTGAAACGGCTCGGTCTCTGTTTGTGGAAAATTCACCAATAGATGACGTGCAAACTCTTTCCAGACCAACTGCCTAAACCACGGCATCGCTTGGTCATACTGAACCACACCATCAATGATTAAAGCTTGCAAATAAAAGTAGATGTCACGCGGGTTAATCTCTCCAAAATGCAGATGGGGCGAGAGCACACTGGTGGCAGTGAGCTTTGGAAAATCACGGTCTATATTGTAATGCGCCAAATAATTTTCTATAAAGTGTTGCAGTTTTTGCCATGCCGCCGCTTCTCCTACCTGCCAGGGTTGAGAAGCGTGCATATTTGCGATGATCTTTTGCGCCCATGGCTGATCCAATAGGCTTTGTAAAGAGTCTGGCAAATTCAACCACGCCTGGTCAAATGGTTTTAGAACCGCTGTGGCCGATAGGTCGCCCACCGACTCATCTAAAGGTTCAATCAGCACCTTTTTGGCGAGTAGCGCTTTATAAAAGGGGGTAAATACCAAGTAGGGTTTATGCTGTTGATTATAAATTTTATCGGGCTCTAGCAGAAACTCCGAATAAAACGGCTCTAAAACCACGCTCTGCTTTTGACAAACCTCTAAGGCAAGCTGTTGCAGGGTTTTAAAAGGCGTGCCGACTTGAAAAGTGTAAAACACCTGTTTAATTTGATAACGCGAAAGCAGTTGAGAAAACTGCGATTCAAAGCCACCCTCAATAATCCATAAATCGCCCCCTTT
>JBNJEY010000084.1:0-6269 GCA_051746325.1 Pseudomonadota bacterium | reverse complement strand
GGAGCTTTAGCTGGGAGAATTCAGCCAATTAGGCTGTAGTTTGGCCGCTATTATTGCGGCTTAAAGCCGCTTGCAGGCAATATTGATTAAGACATTGATGACGATTAATCCTCGGTTGAGGAGCATCGATAGAATAAGTTCACTTCAATAGGTAGGCTCTCAGTCTCAATCCTAAGATATTACCCAAGAACGCAAACAACAACCACACCCAACCGTGTAAACTTCCAGATGAGATGCCACTAAAGAATGCTCCGATATTACAGCCCGATGCCATTACCGCGCCAAAGCCCATAATGAGTCCACCCGTGATGCTCATTAATAAGCGAATCGGTGTGGCTTTTATTTTGGATCGGGGGTGGAATATCGAGACGATAAGTGCACCGAATATCACACCAAAGGTCGTCAAACTGACGGGGTTTGTAAAAAGTGTTTGATTTAAAGAGATGTGGTTTTCCTGGGCATAATCCCAAAAACGCCAGTCAATGGGCAGGCCTATTAACTCAATCAGTTTGATCCCCCAAAATGGAAAGGCCGCACTGATTGACCATGGCGTGCCTGTGACAAAAAGTAAGGCGGCATTGAAGGCAGCAAGCAATAACCCTGCTAATAAAAAAGGGTGAAATTTCCTGTTTTCTGGATTGAATAAGGGCTCTAGTTGTCCGGTTTGTTTTTTCTCATGGAGCGTTAAAGCTTTATAAAATCCTAATAGAATGATGAGCTGAGTGGCGAGGCCAGGTAACCAGCCAAAGCGACTTTGAAAGGAGATTGCAGAACTCGTAGGCAGTGCTTGCCAATCATTAAAGGTGGCTGCGGCAATTGTGCCCCCTATAATCATAAAAGCTAAGGTTGTAAAGGAGAGGGGTTGTAATTGCCCGACGCGATTAAGTGTGCCAGAGGTGCAACCACAGCCAATTTGCATGCCTATTCCAAATATAAAAGCACCGATTGGAATGGCTAAGCTAAGTGGACGAATAAACCCCTGAAATGTCTGTCCCTGCCAGGACTCGATAGCAAGTAGTGGCGAAAAAAGCAGGATAGCCGAACCGAGCATCCATAATAGTGCACGAAAGCCTAATGTATTGTGGTCGACAATTAAGGAGCGAAAGCTACTGCTAAAGCCAAACTGAAAATAATTCAGCGTTGCGCCCAGTAAGCTGCCAATAATGATGTAATTCAGTAGATAGAGATTTTCCGGCATGGCTTTTTCACAGTCTTTATTTTATGACGCTACAATAGTCTTTAGGTGTCGCTAAAGCCATCACAGTGCGCAGAAAACTTTATTTAAACGTTAGGGTGTCATTGCACTGTTTAGAGTGAATATTTGGTCAGCGCTATATTAACAGTTAATTTTAGAGAGCGTAATTCAAAAAACTGATTGCTCTATAATTATAATTACTTAGCTTATAGCTTTACAAAAGGAACGTGTCGCCGTGAAATTATTGCAAGATGTTGTTTTTATTACCGGTGGAGGTCAGCGTATCGGTGCATTTTTAGTCAAACAGTTTTTGGCAGAAACCAATTATCCAGTCGTCTTTACTTATCGCACACCGCGTCCCCAGGTCGATGAGTTGGTTGCATCGGGTGCGGTGGCTATTCAAGTCGATTTTATGGACACAGATGTTTTACCAGGCCTGGTCAAATCGATTCAAGCACGAGTCGGCAGTTTGCGCGGGGTGATTCATAATGCTTCTTTGTGGTTGCCAGATGTAATGGATGATAATCAGTTGCAAGCAGTAAAGAGCGGGAGCGATAGTTTTGAGACTCTTTTTCAGCTTCATGTTAGAACTCCTTATTTTTTAAACAGTGCATTGCAGCCGTTACTGGAAAAGTCGACCAGCTCTCTTAAGGATATTATTTCGATTTCGGATTATAGTGTGCAACGCGCTTCTAGCGAACAAATTGCTTATTTAGCGAGTAAGGCGGCCTTACAAAATATGTGTAAAGGGTTTGCTAAAAAGTTTGCCCCGATTATTAAGGTTAATGATATTGCACCGGCGTTGATTTTATTTAACGAGGGTGATAGTGAGCCCTATAAACAAAACCGTTTAGCGCAATCGGCATTAGGCATTGAACCTGGACCCATAGTGGTTTGGCAGGCAATACAATATTTAATGAATAGCCCCTATACAACTGGTACAGTTTTGCCATTAGAGGGTGGGCGTAGCTTGCTCTAACTTAATTTAATGGATAAAGCCTAGTTACCAAAACCAAAAATAATCCCTTTTTAACGAGGGAGTTTTTGTCTGTAAAGATTTAAACCTTGCATCTTTGGAAGGACAACCCATCGCTTTAGCGTTGTCTTTAACCGTTTGACGTTCTTTTTTATCGATTTCAGCATCAAATCCATCACGTTCTAGCCAGCCCTGAGTGTGTTGTAATAAAAGATCAGCTAAGGCTTGAGTATGATCGGCTCGGTCATTTAAACATTTAATAAAACCAAATTTTTCCCCACCCGCTTTTTCAAAGTACTCGCGGTTCTCTTCACCAATCTCTTCAATGGTCTCCAAGCAATCAGCCGAAAAACCAGGGCAAATGACCTGGATCTCTTTAATGCCCAGGCCAGGCAAAGCCTTCATGGTCGCATCCGTGTAAGGTTTAATCCACTCTTCTCTACCGAAAATGGACTGAAAAGTGACCTTATACTCGTCGTTAGATAAACCCAGCTCTTCAGCGACTAGACGCGAAGTGACGTGACATTCACAGTGGTAAGGGTCGCCATTATCTAAATAGCGCTGAGGTACACCGTGATAAGACATAACCAATAGCTGGGGTTTACCATGTTCAGCTTGGTATTCACGAATGCTATTCGCCAAGGCTTTTATATAACCAGGATGACGGTGATAGTGGTTAATAAAACGCAGTTCTGGTAGCCAGCGCCAAGTTTGCAACTCGGCCGTTACGGCATCAAAAGTTGATGCTGTCGTTGCGGCGGCATATTGCGGGTACAAAGGTAACACCACAATACGTTGACACCCTTTATTTTGCAGTTCTTGTAATGCGCTAGCAATGGATGGGTTGCCGTAGCGCATGCCTAAAGCAAACTCAACTCGACCTTGAAAAATTGGGCGAACTGTTTCTGCAATGGCATCAAGCTGGCGTTGTGCGATATTTAATAATGGCGCTCCAGGCCCCTCACTATTCCAAACCATTCCATAGGCCGCCGCAGATTTTGCGGGGCGGGTGTTTAATATAATGCCATTTAAGATTAAACGCCATAACCATCGGGCAGGCGGTGGCTCAACCACGCGGGAATCCATTAAAAATTCTTTTAAATAGGGCTTTAAGGCGGCTTTGGTTGGTGCATCAGGTGTGCCTAAGTTGGTAATTAGAATGCCCGTTGCGCTGTCAGCACCGTGCTGATAGTTTTCTATTCCTTTATATAGCAAGACCTTTCTCCAGAAACGTTGAATAATGCATTGCGATTATTGTAGAGGAAAAACGGCATTGAAAGCCAGGGATTGTTGATAAATATACTGATAATGGCGTGTTCTTAACGGAACTTAATTGACGAGCAGAACTACAGATGCAAATTAGATTAGAGCGTATCAAGCGCTTCTATATGCTCTTAATTAGGTTTTTGGAACGCCATTATGTCGCTCCAAGGGGCCGTTTTTCTCGATTGGAAATAGGCATAAGTGGTTTTATATCACCCATTTGGGTGGTGTTATATCTGATTGTTTATTAAGGTATTTTCATTTTTTATGGTGCAGTTGTTCTCGGTTAAGTTTTGGTTTCTTTTTTTGAAAATACATCTGAAATAATCGGTGAAGTATTTAATATAAGAACTTAAAAAAGATAGATATGCCTCTTAATTGAAGGTAGCTCATTATCAAAATGAATCCATATCTTATAAAAAGGAGGAGGCTCATGAAGATGCGAAAAAGAACCCTTATTATCGTAGTTGCATCCGTAATGGGTATGAGTGTGTCGCATGCTCTGCAAGCGGCTGATGAGATAGCTGAACAGGCCACAACACAATTGAGTGTTGGTGTTCCAGAATCGTTGTCTAATAAACAAGTTCCTGATTTAGGTATGGCTTTTAAAGCCAAGCTAGTTCGTTTAAGTAACGGTATGTTAATTAGTGCTTTTGGTGATGGTGTTGAAGCGAGCAAGGTAGTTTATGACCTTAAAGGTGATGAAGAACGACCTGCAAGAGATATCTTTGTTAGAAGCTGTGCAAGTGCTACCGTGGATTGTGGTTTAGAGGCTAATTGGAGTGCGCCAATTAACGTTTCGAATACTGCAATAAAAACCAGCATTAATACTGATTGGGACGGCGACACAGACGATAACAATAATCGCAAGGCGTATTATGGTGATTCTGGTAGGCCAAATATTATTAATGATGGCGGCAATTTAATGCTGACATGGGCCGATAAGTACTGCGATAACGGTAATAACCAGCGAACACTCTCTTATGTCACCCGTGAAAACCGCGAAATTCCATTTAGCTGTACTTATGCGTCTTATTCCACTAATAGTGGTTTGGCTTGGTCAGCTCCCGTTCAATTAAGTGATGGTTCGCGTGATGCCAAGCAGGATGCGAGTAAAGTTAACTCGATGGGTCAATCTATTATTACATGGCAGGATCCTTCAGGACTGCAAGTTGGTACGACGGCAGTTGATGTAACTGGAGAATCTCCCTATATGCCTCCTTATACTCCACTGGCAGAATCAGGTGTGGCTTCTGTTAGTTCAAGCAGCGGAATGGCTGGCATTTTTGAAAGTGTAATTTCACCTCTATTGGTTGGCATCGCCATTGGTTTTGTGGGTTTTTTAGGGCTGCGTCAAGCCAGAAAATAGATATTTAATCTTCTTAATGTTCATTTTTAACGAATTTTAACGAACCAGAGCAATATTTAATTATTTGAAGGGCTATTTTTTATATTATATGTTCTATCCTATTGATTTTAAGTAGTTTTATGAAATATAAGTATTTACTTATGTTTGCCCATAAAAACGTCTGTCTTTACAGGTAAGGTTTTTGTAACTAACATGTGTTTCAGCATAAAGCAATAGAGATAAAAAAGGAATTGTTATGAAAAATTTTATAAAGCCTGTTTTGGCAATCAGTTTAATCACAGTCGCTTTGAGTGCGAACGCTGAAGACCTTTCTGTGGAGAGTACAGTCACGTCGGAGACAACGGTTGAATCTTATATTGAGGCTTCACCGATTGAAGCAATTTCATCTGATGAAGAGGCTGGTCTTATTTTCATGCGAGAAGAGGAGAAGTTAGCGCGAGATGTTTATCTGACTTTGTATGATATTTGGGGGCTAAAGGTTTTCAGTAGCATCGCAGAATCAGAGCAGACTCATACCGACACGATGAAGATGTTATTAGATAAGTATCAAATTGCAGATCCTGTTTTGGATGATAGTATTGGCGTTTTTACTGATCAACACTTTACAGAAATATTTGAAGCGCTGGTTGCAAAAGGCCGCGAAAGTTTAGAAGGAGCCTTGCAAGTCGGAGCGCAAATTGAAGATTTGGATATGAAGGATATTGTTGAATCAATCGAAGTGGTTGAAGGTAATGATGACATTGTTATGGTTTATGAAGAGCTATTAAAAGGTTCGCGTAATCACTTGCGCTCATTTTGGGACGTGTTGGTTAAAAATGGATTTACCTATACACCACTCTATATTTCACAAGAGGAGTTTGATTCGATTATCAACTCTCCAATGGAGTTAAGTAATTTGAAATAAGTTTTTGATGAGTTGTGTATTGGAAACTCTATTTAGGATGATAGGAGGCTTTTGCCTCCTTTTTTTTGGTAATTACTATATACTTGAAGCTGCTTAATAAACCGTTAAATATTGAGGCTTAAATAACTAGTTTCTTTAAGCTAGAAAAAAACTTTTATCAAGATTGCAAAATATAAAGATTAAAATGCTACCCAAATCCTTAAATTTATCTACTTTGTTGTATGCAACCCTTCTCTGTGTGCTAGCCTGGAGTTTAGGTAAACTATTTGTATCCTTTCTGGAAACCCCCCAGCCGATTGTTCAGCCAGAACGCACTCCGTTAAAGACCGCTTTTTCCTCTAGCAACGCCCAACCGAGTGGCTCACCAAGTTATTTACTTGGACGTCCTGATCGGCTGTCGTCTCAAAGGGCAGTTGAGTCGCCTGATACCCTTCAGAAATCCAAGTTAAATTTAACGTTAATCGGCCTTTTACAGCACCCTATAAAAAGTATCGCGGTGATTGAGGTACAGGGTAAGGCTCAGGTTTTTGCAGTGGGTGAAGCGATACAGCGTGATGTTGAA
>JBNJEY010000083.1:0-6384 GCA_051746325.1 Pseudomonadota bacterium | reverse complement strand
GCAATATAGTTGCGTAACACGAGTTTAGGGGTGTTTTTTTGAATAAGTTGCTGACGCTGTGACTCATTTTTTTCAAAATCAATGCGTTCTTGATATCGGACCATCCACGCTTTCCACGCTTTTGAATCGGGTATAAAATTCTCGAACTGAGCTTGCTGTGGGGTTGCAAATAGAGCCAGCATTTGAAAAAAATAGTGAAAATCCAAACTAGACTGATCCATTAAGATCAAACTGTCGGCAATGAAATGTTTATCTTCGGGTTGCGGATGCCCTAAGCCGAATTTTGCACACATTTTCGTTAGGTAGGTCTGGTTGTAGGTTTCAATATAGGTATTGAGGCTCGCCTCAATCTGTTCGGCGCTTAAAATCATTGAAAAGGCTTGGCCTAATACCTGGCAGTTCCACAGGCCGATATTGGGTTGCTGACTATAAGCATAACGTCCTTCACTGTCGGAATGGTTGCAGATGTAATGAATCTTACAGTCGTCTAAAAAGGCATAGGGGCCAAAGTCGAGTGTTTCCCCAGCGACTGACATATTGTCGGTATTCATTACGCCATGACAAAAACCACTGGCTTGCCAACAGGCCATTAAGTGGGCGGTACGTTCGTTAATACTATTGAGTAGGGTTGCATAACGACTCTCTTCAGGCAGGTTTTGATGCTCAGGATAGACTGTTTTAATCACATAATTGGTCAGTTGTTTAAAATCCGCTACATTGCCAAGTTGCGCTAACCATTCAAAATGGCCAAAACGAACGTGGGTTTTAGCCACACGGATATAACTGGCCCGATCTTCAATCTGCTCTCTTCTGACCGGTTCTGGACTATGACAAATTGATAGGCAACGTGCGCTTGGCACACCTATGGCATGTAAGGCTTCACCAATCAAATACTCGCGAATGGATGAGCGCAGTACCGCTCGGCCATCTCCTCGGCGAGAGTAGGGGGTGGTGCCTGAGCCTTTCAGATGTAAATCCCAAGATTGTTGTTGCGAATCTTTTACCTGCCCCAAAAGCAGGCCGCGACCGTCTCCTAAGTCTGGGTTATAGTAACCAAATTGATGACCTGTATACTTCTGTGCGATGGGCTTAATGCCTTCAGGAAAAGCGCTCCCTTTTGTCATCTTTAGGAGTGCCTCGGCGCTTAATTCGAGCGACAGTTCAGCCAATAGATTCTGGTTGCTATGGATTAATAGAGCATCGACTAAGGGTTCTGGCGTTGTCGCTCGATAGAAGGTTTCTGGAAGTTCACAGTAGCTGTTTTGAAAAGGTGTCATGATTTTTTCATTCATATTCGATAGGGAGTTCAATTTAAGAATAATTTATGTCTTTAGTTTAACGCGAATGGTTGGTAAATACCTGAGTAATTTACTAGGGAATTACTTTCAGGGCAATGTCTCTATTTCTTAGGGAGAGATTCGACCTATTGTGTGGTAGATTATAGTGATAATAAAATTTTGTTTTATAGGTGCTTAATAATTAGGCTAATTGATTGGTCTAATCTTGTTTGGGCACCACAATGCGTTACTAACAGTAGCAATGGAGAAAGAGATGTCTATCGTCATGGCAGTTGAAAATATAAAATGTGGTGGTTGTGCTAATAGTATTAAGCAAAAATTGAATGCTTTGCCAGGCGTGGTCCAGACGACAGTTGATATTGAAGCCGGTTCTGTTGCGGTGAATTTTGATGCCGATATTGATCAACTCCAGGCAATCGGTGCTGTTGAAGATAAATTGGCCGCAATGGGCTACCCAAAAGTTGGCTCAGTAGAAGGGCTTAAGGCGGCAGGCGCAAAGGCAAAATCATTTGTTTCATGTGCGGTCGGTAGCATGTCAGATTCTAAATAAAGTATAAGCAACAACCTATCATCGAATAGGCTTGCATAGAGTTCTAAATACGATTTGAAAGGAGAGAAGGGTGTCACAACAAACCATTAACTATGAAGGCATAGAGCAAAAAAGTGTCGCTGAATTCAGTGAAAAAGCCTATTTAGATTATGCAATGTATGTCATCCTTGATCGAGCCTTACCGCATATCGGTGATGGCTTAAAGCCGGTTCAAAGACGTATTATCTATGCCATGTCCGAGCTGGGTTTGAAAGCCTCCTCTAAACATAAAAAATCAGCGCGTACGGTAGGGGATGTGTTGGGTAAATTCCACCCGCATGGTGACAGTGCCTGTTATGAAGCCATGGTATTAATGGCACAAAACTTCTCTTTCCGCTATACCTTGGTGGACGGTCAGGGTAACTGGGGATCGATGGATGATCCTAAGTCGTTTGCGGCGATGCGTTATACCGAAGCCCGCTTGTCTAAATTCAGCCAGTTATTGCTCGAAGAGACCTCTTTGGGCACGGTCGATTGGACACCCAACTTTGATGGTACTTTGGATGAACCCAGTGTGTTGCCAGCACGTGTGCCGCATATTCTGTTAAACGGTACTTCTGGCATTGCTGTAGGCATGGCTACCGATGTACCACCACATAATCTACGTGAAGTGATTGCGGGCTGTGTGGCGCTTCTAGAGAATCCAGATACAACCATTGAAGAGCTGATGGAGTTAATTCCAGCACCCGATTATCCGAACGAAGCGCAAATTATTACCTCAAAAGAGGAGCTATTTAAACTCTATAAAACGGGACATGGTTCGATTCGTCAACGTGCACATTACACGGTTGAAGACGGTGTAAATGTGGTTATTGACGCCCTGCCTTATCAGGTTTCGGGTAGCAAGTTAATGGAGCAAGTCGCCGCTCAAATGCGTGCGAAAAAACTGCCGATGGTCGTGGATTTACGCGATGAATCCGATCATGAAAATCCGGTACGCTTTGTGGTTGAATTACGCTCTAAACGCGTTGATGTAGAGATTGCAATGTTGCACCTATTCGCGACGACGGATCTAGAGAAAAGTTACCGAACAAACTTTAATGTGATCGGTTTAAATGGTCGTCCTCAGGTGAAAAACCTGCAGATGATGCTAACGGAATGGCTAGTCTACCGTACCGAAACGGTGCGCCGACGTTTACAGTTCCGCTTGGATAAAGTGCATGCTCGATTGCATATTTTAGATGGGATGTTGATCGCCTTCCTGAATATTGATGAAGTGATTGCCATAATCCGTGAAGAAGAAAAGCCTAAGCCTGCCTTAATAGAACGTTTTGGCTTGTCGAACATCCAAGCCGAAGCGGTCTTAGAGTTAAAGCTAAGACACCTGGCGCGCTTAGAAGAGATGAGAATCCGAACCGAGCAAGCAGAGTTGGAAAATGAGCGTAAGAAACTTGAACGAATCCTAGGTAGTGCGGCACGTTTGAAGACCTTGGTTAAAACCGAATTACAACAAGACGCAGAAGAGTATGGTGATGACCGTCGTTCTCCACTCGTCGAGGGCAGACCTGCGCAAGCGATGAGTGAGCAAGATCTATTGCCCTCTGAAGCGGTCACAGTGGTGCTCTCTGAGAATGGATGGGTTAGAGCCGCTAAAGGGCATGATATTGATGGTGTCGCCTTAAGCTACAAATCCGGAGATGCCTTCTGTGCCCAAGCGTCTGGTCAGAGTCGCCAGACGGCTGTCTTTATGGACAATACTGGACGCGCCTATGCATTGCCGGCGCACTCTCTGCCATCAGCACGTTCACATGGTGAGCCTTTAACGGGTCGACTTAATCTCCCTAAGGGAGCAAGCTTTACCCAAGTGTTAATGGGGCAACCTGCAGATAAACTGATTTTGGCCTCCAGCGCAGGCTATGGGTTTGTGACGCAGTTAGAAAATCTCTACTCTAAAAATAAAGCCGGTAAAACCACTATTAGTGTGCCAGCAGGCAGTCAAGTGTTAACGCCTGCGACGGTAGAGCTAGGCCAGTTTGTGATGGTCGTTACCAGTGAGCCGACTATGTTGGTGTTTCCAGTCGATGAATTGCCGGTACTGGCAAAAGGTAAGGGCAATAAACTGATTCAGATGCCCAAAGGTGAGAGTGTCAGTGCCATATTTGCCTTTAACCCTGGCCAGAAAGTGACTCTGGTTGCTGGGAAATATGAAAAAACATTTGGTCCTACGGCCATTGAAGAGGCTTTTTCCAGTCGCGCTAAGAAAGGCTTAGCCTTACCGCGTACCTTAAAAAAAGTGACGTCTATCCGGCTTGCCGATTAAGGGTTTAGCCAACTTAAATGCGCTTAGATCGTTCCGCTTTAGTCTGCTGAAACCCTCCTTGATTAAAACATGGTATAAGAGTTGCTTTATTCTGACAATTAAAGATGTTCTGTCAAGAAAAATGATTTGAACCCACCGATTTTTAATGAGACCCAGCGTCTATTTAATAGACGTCGCATTTGAGTCACTCTCATTAAACTAAAATAAGTGAAAAACTATGTTTGGAAAGCCAATAGGTATTCTGCTGATTACCGTCAGTTTCTTTGGAGGATTCATGTTGATGGGAGGTAATCTCCTCTCTTTATGGCACCCTTCAGAGCTTGTCGTTATCTTAGGCATTGGCTTGGGAACATTCTTGGCATCAACGCCCGTTTATGTCTGGACTCGGAGCATGCGCTTTTTAGGGCGTTACTTTTCTGGCGAGCATGTGACGAAAAAGCTCTATATCGATACGTTAGAGTTGCTCGAAGAGTTGGCACGTCTATCGCGTTCTTCTGGGGTTTTAGCGCTGGAGAAACATATTGTCAGCCCTGAAGATAGCCCAATTTTTATGCGTTATTCGGCGGTTCTAAAGCATAAAGACCTTAAGAAATTTATTGTCGATAATTTCAGTTATCTATTATTGAATCCCCCCAAAAGCCAAAATTTTCAACATCACCTTGAAGATCAGATTGAAGATATCTGTAACTCAATGATGGAGGTTCCTAGGTCAGTCGGCAAGGTAGCCGATTGGATGCCAGGTTTCGGGATTGTAGCGGCCGTATTAGGTGTTATTTTGACCATGGAAATGCTCGGTGGTGATATGGATGTGGCTAGAATCGGTACGGCAATTGGTGCCGCTTTAGTGGGTACCTTGACAGGCGTATTTTTTGCATTCGCAGTTCTTGCCCCTTTTGTACATGCCGTCGAAGTCATGATTCGTCAGGATCGTTCACTGCTTGAAATGACTGCGGCATTTCTATCGGCCTACTCTAATGGTGTTTCACCTAACCTGGCGGTAGAGATCGGTCGTCAACGCGTCCCGCCCCAATTTGAAGTTCCACGAGAAGAGGGGTGAGTATGTTGAGGATGCATTATAAAACAGTCGCTATTTCAGCTGACCTATTTGCAGAGGTTCTTTAATGTCTCGTCGTCGGGGAGGGCATGATGAAGGCGGAGCGCATGGTGGCTCATGGAAGATTGCCTTAGCTGATTTAATGACGGTGTTAATGGTTTTCTTTCTGGTTATGTGGTTAATGGCGGTCGTCGAACCAGAAGACCGCAAGGCTTTTGTGGATGGTCTTAGCGGAACACTGCCAGAGAGTTCCGAAATTCAACCTGATAAAAGAGTGCCTCCGCAAGAAGAGTTGGTGCAGCTAGATTTAAAACCACCGGTTTCTAAAGCGGATATTGAAGAGGCTATGAAGGATGTCGATCCGAAAGATATCAATATAGAAGAGACAGATGAATTTACTCGTATTACGCTTAAATCAGATAGTTTTTTTGAAAGTGGTCGTGCGACCATTAGCGATAAGACTCGTGAGCAGTTAGAGCAGTTAGGAGAGGTCTTGGCGGGGCGTAAGCAGGAGATGGTCATTGCCGGCTATACCGATGATAGGCCGATTAATAATTTTCAATTTCCTTCAAACTGGGAGTTGTCAGCCGCCAGAGCCGCGACCGTTGCCAGAACCTTTATTTATATGGGGTTGGATAAGAACTTAGTGCGCATTGAAGGCCATGCTGATAATGCCGAAGTGGCGCCCAATAATACCGCTTACGGCCGCTCTTTAAATCGGCGAGTGATTATCACCATTCAGAAACCTCCTCTAAACGGGCCTTAAGTAAGAGCGCCTTCTTTTATACTGTTACGCACTGCTTGCAAGCAGGATCTTTTTTCAGGTGGAGGGTTCGAAACATCATTGTATAAGCGTCCATAATCATCAGTTTTCCGGTCAAAGTCGGTAAGCCGAGTAGCGCTTTCACCGCTTCAATCGCCTGCATACTGCCGACCATGCCCACCACAGGTGACAAAACACCGCTTTGACTACAGCTCAACTCTTGGCCATTATTTTCGGGATAAAGGCATTGATAACATGGGCTGCTCTCTTGTCTAAAATCATAAGTACTTAATTGACCCTCCCAGCGGATTGCCGCACCTGAAACTAGAGGCTTTTTGGTTTTAAAGCAGGCCTGGTTGAGTGCAAATCGAGCATCGAAATTGTCGGTGCAATCTAAGACCACATCCGCCGTTTTAACCA
>JBNJEY010000082.1:0-6426 GCA_051746325.1 Pseudomonadota bacterium | reverse complement strand
TCACGCTTTTCCATCAACTCGGCCAGCACTTTTCCGGGGTTTTCAGTTTGCAAAAGTGGGCGATTACGATCATGTTTGGTGCGCTGAATAAGCGCCTCGACTGGCGATTTAAGATAGACGACAAAACCACGCGTACGTAGATGTTGACGATTTTTTTCGCGCTCAACCACCCCTCCTCCGGTCGCTAGGACGACTTCGGTGCGCTGGGTGAGCTCATCTATTATCGACTCTTCACGTTCACGGAACCCTGCCTCGCCTTCGATATCAAAAATCATCGGAATCGTGGCACCAGTTCGCTGTTCAATTTCATGGTCACTGTCGACAAATTGATAGTGCAGTTTATCTGCAATCAATCTGCCCACTGTCGACTTTCCAGCCCCCATAGGGCCGACTAAAAATATACTTTCTTTATGCATAAAGGCATTGTAATGGATTTATGTAAATGCCTCCATTTAAGATTTAATAAATCCTTAATATTTTCTTATATACAAGCTCTATTGAACACTCCCTTTCATAGCTTCCCCCGTGTGTAAATTCTCTGTTAAAATAGGCCACTAGTAAAAAATCGGTCACTTGGAGTAGCATTATGCGCGGTTCACTTTATATTATTTCAGCCCCTTCTGGTGCGGGTAAAACCTCGTTAGTCGGTAAGTTAATTGAATTAGACAGCCGTATTAGAGTCTCCGTTTCAAGCACCACTCGCGACAAACGCCCCGGCGAAGAAGATGGCGTTAACTATCATTTTTTGAGTATTGAAGCCTTTCAGGAAAAGATCGCTCAAGGCGATTTTTTAGAGCATGCCAAGGTTTTTGATAACTTTTATGGCACGTCACAAAGCAGTGTCGAAAGCCAGCTTAATTCAGGTAAAGATGTCATTCTAGAAATTGACTGGCAAGGTGCGCAACAGGTTAAAACGCTGATGCCCCATGCCATCTCTATCTTTATTTTACCGCCCTCTTTAAAAGAGCTAAAAAGACGCTTAACGGGTCGTGGCACGGACAGCGATGAGGTTATAGAACGCCGTATGGCCGATGCCGTCAGCGAAATCTCTCATTATAATGAGTTTGATTACCTTGTCATTAACAATAACTTTGATATCGCCTTAAAAGAGTTACACAGTATTTTTAGTTCTGGCCGACTGACGCTAGCCAAACAAGTAGAAGCCCATAACAGCTTAATTCAAGCCATGCTTGATTAGGTCAGAATCACCAATATATACATATATTTCGCATATTGAATTTTAGGAGCAACGAATGCCTGGTTTTGAGATTTTTGATGAATCTGAAAAAGAACAAATTAATGAAGTCATGGAGAAAGGCTTTACCTTTCGCTACAACTTTGACGGCATGCGTAATGACGTCTGGAAAGCGCGCGAACTTGAAGGCATGATTTGCGAAACATTAGCGGTCAAACACGCCCATTTAGTCTCTAGCGGCACCACCGCTTTAACCACCGCTTTTATGGCGGCTGGTATAGGCGCGGGCGATGAGGTCATCGTGCCACCCTTTACCTTTGTGGCGAGTGTCGAGGCGATTGTATTGGCGGGTGCGATTCCGATCTTTGCTGAAATTGATGAAACGCTAACGCTTTCTCCTGAAGGCATTGAAGCGGTCATTACGCCGCGCACTAAAGCGGTTAACTTTGTGCATATGTGTGGTTCTATGGGCAAAATGGATGAAATCAAAGCCATTTGCGATAAACATAAGCTAGTCCTACTGGAAGATGCCTGCCAGGCCACTGGCGCAACCTACAAAGGCCGGGCAGTTGGCACAATTGGTCAAGTTGGCACCTTCTCATTTGATTCCGTCAAAACTATCTCTTGTGGAGAGGGCGGCGCGGTCCTTACCAATGACATTACTATCTATAACAACGCCCATATGTTTTCAGATCATGGTCATGACCATATCGGGATGGATCGTGGCGCAGAAAGCCACCCTATTATGGGTAATAACTTTCGTATTTCAGAGATGAATGCAGCCGTAGGTGTGGCGCAATGGCGTAAATTACCGCGAATCTTAGAGACACAACGCAAAAACAAAAAAGCGCTTAAAGAGTCTTTAAAGCAGTACACAGAAGTGACTTTTCGTGAACTACCGGATGAGGCAGGCGATAATGCGGGGTTCTTAACAATCTTCTTGCCGACAGAAGCCCGTGCCCGTGAAGTGGTCGCTGGCCTAGCCGAGCAAAAAGTGCCGGCGGTATTCTATTGGTACGCTAATAACTGGCACTACCTAAAGAACTGGACTCATATTCATAATATGACCGCATCGGCTAAACTGCCGATTGAACTGATTGCAGATCGCCCAGATTACACCCAAATTAAAACACCAAAATCGGATGCGATTATCAGCCGTACCGTTTCAATGTTGATTCAACTGTCATGGACAGAAGAGGACATTCAGTCGCGCATTGATGCTTTCGCAACCGTTTTTAACCAATAAGACCAAGGATTCCATATATGAAGTTTCGTAATTTTAAAACTGTCCCTAAAATGATTTTTGGTCGTGGTTCATTTGATCAACTCGATGATGTACTTGCAGATGAACGTCAGAAAATCGGTGATTTCGTCGTCTTTTTGGTCGATCAAGTCCATAAAGATAAGCCGTTAGCAGAGCGCATTCCGGCGACCGATAAAGATATGGTAATTTGGCTAGATGTTACGGACGAGCCTAAAACCACTTATGTCGATGCTTTAACCGTTGAAGTTCATAAGTTTGCGGCCGAAAACAATAACGGCCACAACCCGGTGAGTGTCGTCGGTTTAGGCGGTGGTTCGGCATTAGATTTAGGTAAGGCTGTTGCCTTAATGCTGACCAATAAAGGCGGTTCAGCATCCTATCAAGGCTGGGATCTGATTAAAAACCCAGCCGTTCACCATGTCGGCATTCCAACGATTTCTGGAACGGGCGCAGAGGCTTCACGTACCACGGTATTAACGGGGCCTGACAAAAAACTGGGCATGAACTCAGATTACACCGTTTACGATCAAATCATTATGGATCCTGATTTGACTCAAGGCGTACCAGCAAATCAGTGGTTCTACACAGGCATGGATTGCTATATTCACAATATCGAAGCGCTGAACGGCACCTATATCAATGAATTTGCACGTGCTTTTGGTGAGAAATCCTTAGACCTTTGTAACCAAGTATTTCTACAAGACCACCCTGATTCTGACGAGAAGTTAATGATGGCCTCCTATATGGGCGGTCAAAGTATCGCTTATAGCCAAGTGGGCGCCTGCCACGCACTATCGTACGGTTTGTCATACGTGATGGGTTACCACCACGGCATTGGTAACTGCATTGCGTTTGATGTCTTAGATGATTTTTATCCAGAAGGCGTTAAGGTCTTCCGCGAGATGATGAAAAAACACAATATCGTGCTACCAAAAGGCGTTACTAAAGACCTGCCAGAGGCCGATATGGAGAAGATGATTCGTACTGCTTCTGGTTTAGCGCCTCTTTGGGAGAATGTCTACGGCACAAACTGGAAAGAGAAAGTCACGCCAGAGTTGTTACGTTCTTTATACGAGAAGATGTAATTAAACGCTAAACCCGATTTACCACGAAGACAAAAAGCTTAAAGAGATTAATAAACAGATTACTCACTTCAGTCTATTTTCTGTTCTTTTTTCTTCGTGACTTCGCGTCTTCGTGGTTCAAAAAAACGCCACCCTCTCCATACAACGGATTTTAATATGAATACTTATGTCTTTATCCCTGCTCGTTATGGCTCTTCACGTTTACCGGGCAAACCGCTTAAATTGATTGATGGCCAGCCGATGATTCAGCATGTTTATGAGCGTATCTCTAAAGCAAAAGGCTTGGCGGGGGTTTATATTGCAACCGATGATATTCGTATTAAAGAGGTGGTGGAAGCTTTTGGCGGAAAAGTGATTATGACCCCTATTGAGGCGGCTTCGGGCACAGACCGTATTGCGGCGGCGGCCAATACATTAGGTTTGCAAGCGGATGATTTGATTGTCAATGTGCAAGGCGACCAACCGTTGGTGCACCCTGAGTCGATTGAAGATGTTATTTCACCCTTTATGGCGGACGATTATGATGGCAGTTTTCAGATGAGCACTCTCTCTTTTAAAATCGTCAATGAAGCTGAAATCACCAATCCAAAAGATGTCAAAATGGTCATGGACGTTAATGGTTTTGCCCTCTATTTCTCACGCGCCACCATTCCATATGGCCGTGACTATTGGGACCATGACAGCTTTAAACATTTAGGCATTTACGCCTATACCAAAGGCTTTGTCGATACATTTAATGCCTTGCCAATGGGTAAGCTAGAAGATATAGAAAAACTGGAGCAACTGCGCGCTTTAGAATACGGTCATAAAATTAAAGTGGTCGAAAGTAAATGGGATTCGCCCGAGGTCGATCTGCCCGGTGATATCGCCATAATGGAAGCTTTATTGCAAACCGGGCACTAATTCTAACGGGTTAGAAGCGACCAGGCCTGGTCGCTTTTAAAATGCGGTTTTAATGAGATTTTAATGAGACTATATCAACTGTTAATTAGAGTGTTAAGCCCTCTTATCCTGCTGTTAATCCTGGTAGAGACTATTAAACGTAAAGCTGGCACTGATTTTTTCTTGCAGCGGTTAGGACTCTCTTATCCGCCCCTGTCAAAATCGAGTTCAAAACGCATTTGGTTGCACTGCGCATCCG
Source organism: Pseudomonadota bacterium (assembly GCA_051746325.1). Classification (GTDB taxonomy): domain Bacteria; phylum Pseudomonadota; class Gammaproteobacteria; order Thiomicrospirales; family Thiomicrospiraceae; genus Thiomicrorhabdus. The sequence goes on along the minus strand of JBNJEY010000082.1, from coordinate 1,741 downwards.
TAGGTGAAGTTAAGGCTGCAGAATCGCTTATTCGTGCGATAGAGCCTCAATTTGACGTCTTAATAACCACCAATACACCCACTGGAAAAGCCATTGTAGAAACGCTTTTTGCAGAGTCCGTAGAACATCGCTATCTGCCGATGGATTGGCCCTTTGCGATTCGCCGTTTTTTAAAGGCCTGCCAACCTTCAGAGGGCTGGATTTTAGAAACTGAAATTTGGCCTAACCTCTATCGGCTCTGTCAGCAACAGCAGACTCCTATCACAATTATTAATGGCCGCATCTCACGCAAGACTCTCAATGCACCTGCGTGGCTAAAAGAGGCTTATAAACAAAGCTTACAACGGGTCACCCGGGTTCTGGCGCGCTCGCAAGCAGAAGCGGAGCGCTTTATAGGCTTGGGTGCCAATCCTAGTGCCATTGTCGTTATCGGCAACTTAAAATTTGCACACCAAGAGGCGATACCTCATTATTCAAATCCAATAAATCGTGACTATATTCTACTTGCCTCAAGCCATGCCGATGAAGAACTCAATATCAGCCAGGCCTGGCTAAAACAAAACAGACCCGAACTGCTAGTGATTGTGCCGCGCCACCCTAAACGCAGTAGATCGATTCAAAAACAGCTTTTAAGACTCACTAAAGCCGTAAAGGTCGCCAGTAAAGGTCACTCTCCAGACACAGAAACTCAACTGTTTTTAGATGATCGCTTAGGCCAACTTATGCCGCTATTTGAGCATGCTAAGTTGGTGATTATGGGCGGCAGTTTCGTTGCAAAAGGAGGCCACAATGTGCTCGAACCAGCCCTTTATCAAAAAGCCATTATAACCGGACCAGATATGTCTGATTTTGAAGAGGAAACCGCCCTACTTTTAAAGCATCAAGGCCTTTTACAGTGTGATAACTTTTCAGATTTAAACACCACAATACAGACCATAATAGACGATAAAAAACAACGTCTTACACTCGGAAAAAACGCTTTACGCGCGGCACAATCTCAAAAGGGCGTTCTCGAAAACTACTTAAAAGCGCTACTTGGTCAGAGTAGAAACTAATAATAAAGCACTATTCTGCATAAGAGTTTGAAACCTAATAGCAATTTCGTGTAAAATAGTTCTTTACCTTTAAATTTAAGTGGAGCTCGGTATGGCACGTGTCACAATAGAAGATTGTTTAGATCAAGTAGAAAACCGTTTTGAACTTGTTATTTTAAGTGCTAAACGTGCACGTCAAATTTCAAATGGAGCAGAGCCTACGGTCGATTGGGACAATGATAAGCCAACGGTCGTAGCACTACGCGAACTGGCTGCCGGCACGATTGATGCCGAGGTTGTTTTGGCCGATCCAAATACACCTCCGTTCTTTATCTAAAAATCACACCTCCTATGCCCACACCAAGCTCGATAAAAGGTCTACTCGAGAAAGCCTCGAAATATTTAACCGCAAAACAAGTTGCGGGTATTCAAGCAGCTTATGAGTTTGGTAAATTGGCGCATCAAGGTCAAACCCGTAAATCGGGTGAAGACTATATTTGGCATCCCATTGCGGTTGCTGAAATCCTTGCAGAAATTCAACTCGACCAAGAGAGCCTGATTGCAGCAATTCTGCATGATGTGGTGGAAGACACCCCTTACAGCAAACAAGATATCACCGATCGTTTTGGTGAGAGTGTGGCTGAGATAGTCGATGGCGTCACTAAACTGGGTAAACTCGAGTTTGATAACCCACAAGAGGCACAGGC
>JBNJEY010000081.1:0-6538 GCA_051746325.1 Pseudomonadota bacterium | reverse complement strand
GGTGGCGCATGGTATTAAAAGTGGTGAAGATCTTTCTGAGATGTCCTTAGAGACATTACAAGGTTTTTGCGAGCAGATTACTAAAGATGTCTTTGATGTGCTAACACTAGAAGGTTCTGTAGCCGCGCGTGACCATCTCGGTGGCACAGCGCCTAATCAGGTAAGAGCTGCGGTTGCCCGTGCTAAAGTCTACTTGGTGGAGTAATTTAGCTTAATTAGGCTTAGTTTAGCATTCTCTAAAAATTGACCAGGCCTTTATGCCCGTAGGGGTATGGTTAAATGCAAATCTGCAGTGAAAACTCTGTTTTGACTCTTTTGCCATAATTTTTTATTCATTGCGGAGGCTCAGTGCGTTTAGATTTCTTTCTCAGTAAGCAAGCCGCTTACAGTCGTAGGTCTGTTTTACAACTTATCTCACAACGCCAAATCCGTGTCGATGGTGTCTTGGTCTCTAACCGAGAGCACCCTGTTACGCCCTTTTCGCGGATTGACGTTTCTGGCAAATCGGTTACGCTCTCACAAGCCGCACGTTATTTTATGCTCAATAAACCAGCGGGCTATCTGAGTGCTACCATCGACAAACAATACCCTGTCGCTCTTGAGTTATTAAAAGGAGTAGAACAACAGGGGCTGCACATTGCAGGCCGACTCGATCGCGCCACCACCGGTCTGCTGATTATGACCGATGATGGTAAGTGGTCACGTAAGCTGACAGAACCCAAACAGAAAATCCCCAAAACCTATCTGGTCGAGACCGCCTATGCGCTCTCTCCTGAAACGCCACAACGCTTTGCCGAGGGCATCTATTTTGGTTATGAAAAGATGACCACCAGCCCGGCACTGATTGAGTTATTAGGCGAGAGCTCTGCACGCTTAACCATCTATGAAGGGCGCTACCATCAAGTCAAGCGAATGTTTGCCTCTGTGGGCAATCGTGTGGTGAATTTACACCGCGAAAGCATGGGAGAGATTAGCCTGGATTCTGAGCTCCATTTAGGAGAGTTCCGGGCATTGACAGCACAAGAGATAGACTCTTTAAATTGACTCAAAATAGAAGTGACCAGCCCTAGCCACTTGCAATGATTACTTTTACAAAACCGCTACGACGAGCGGTGCGCATGGCTTTAAGTAAGTTAGGAAAGTTCCCCATATTTAACGACCTTATCGCGACCGTTTTGCTTAGCGGTATACAGAGCTTGGTCTGCCATATCAATCAAGCTGACTTCATTATCAACCACCTGCTCAGGATAGGCACACAGTCCAATACTGACGCTTAAATTAATCTGCTGTTGACCTTCCATAAAGACGGTATCCTTCACTTGGTGTCGAATACGTTCACAGACATTAATGGCATTTTCTGAACTTGCTCCATATAAAATTATCAGGAACTCTTCACCACCATAACGCACTACAATATCCCCCTCACGTAAGGCATCTCTAATAATTTTAGTGGTTAAAATAATCGCTTTATCGCCCACTAAATGACCGTAGGTATCGTTTACGAATTTAAAATGGTCAATATCGACCATCGCAAGCGTTAGGCTAGAATGCTCCCTGACCGCGCGCGAAAAGTCCTCTTTGAGTCGATCCATACCAAAACGGCGGTTATAAATATTCGTTAGGCTATCAATGACTGCCAACTTCTGGAACTTTGTATGAGTCAGGGCATTATTAATCGCTAAACCAATACTTCGACTAAACAGTTGTGACAGTTGCTCAGTTCTTTTGTCTGCAACATTTGCACCCGTTGCGGCGATTAACACGCCTAAATTGATACCCTTAAACTCAATGGGTTCAATGAATACTTCAGAAGGATTAAACTGCGCCAGCACACCATCCAAATCGATGTTTTTTGGCAGTTGAATATGCGAAGGCTTACCGGTATGGATGCATTTTATAATGACATCATGCTCAACCAATGAATCTGAATTTAAAATCCCAATGGACGATACGAGTTTTAATTCGCCTTTCTCCGAGACCAAAATGGCTCCCCCATCAAAATTGGTCGACTGTATAAGTAACGCAAGCGTCTCATCAGCCAAAACATTTACATCTAAATTTTCAGACATCACTTTGGTAAACTGATTGAAAACACGCTCAACTTCGTGCGCCTGAATCAGCGCATGTAACATTTGGTTATACGCTTGGGCACTGATGCCGATTTCATCATTAGAAACCACTTCAATTTTACACAACCCTTCGTCACATCTAGCGGCATGAGAATCAAACTCTTTATCTTCTAAGCCTTGGGCAATCTCCTGCATCCTATGAGATAAAAGTTTCAAATGTGGACGAATAACGGTTGAAATCAATATGAAACTCACCAGGCCAACCATCTGCCCAGCGATTTGCGTCACTATGAAAAAATCCCAATGCATGACTTGCTGTTCAGGAAAACCATACCACACTAAAAAGTATGGAAAGCTCAGGCCAATCAGCACGCCAACGCCTTGCATCAATATAAATTGATCTAAAAAAATACTTTTGGTTAATCTGGGAATGCCCACTTTGGTTGTCCTTAGTTAGCGATTACGCATTATTAAGCGTTATTTTGATGGCTGTCTACTCATCATTAAATTGAATAACTGATCTTACTTTCATATCAGCATGACTGAAGCTGTTCAGGGCCGCCAGATCAATTAAACATGCCATACCAACAACTTGATAACCTACTTTTTCACAAAGTTCTGCAGCCGCACCCATTGACCCGCCGGTGGCAATCAAATCATCTAATAAGACGACACGACTACCATCGCCCTTTTGCATCTCCAAAGTATCTCTGCCGTACTCCAGTCCATACTCTATCGAGGCATGAACATTCGGTAGCTTGCCAGGTTTTCTCACCTTAATAAAACCTTTATTATGTTTATAGGCCAAGGCAGATGCAAAAATAAAACCACGCGACTCTATCCCAGCCAAACAGTCAATATTAGACCACTCTTCGTCTGAGAAGAGTTCGCTTATGGCATCGATGGTCTCTTTAAAGTGGCTTTTTAATAAAGGGGAGATATCACTAAACAAAACACCCGGTTTTGGAAAGTCTGGAACAGAGTCCAAGTATTGTGCTAAAAAATGCTGCATTAAAGGTTGAGACATATTTCACCTGCGGTGGCTTTTAAATAGGATTGCATGTTGATAAAAGCTACGCTCAGAGCGCTTTACTCTAATCAAATAAAGCATTATTCTAACAGCAGCTAGCTTAAAGCAAGGCAAGGTTACTCTTCTAACACGGCTTCTAAGTTCTGTTGAGCCTGCTTATTACCAGAAATGGCCGCCAGTTCGAACCAGAAACGCGCCTGAACTAGGTCCTTTAAGGTGCCTTTTCCCTGCTGATAGAGTTGACCCAGCACATTTTGCGCTTTTAAGTTGCCATGCAGTGCCGCAAACTTATAGAGCTTATAGGCCTGCTCTAAATTAACGGGCATGGCTAAACCTTCCTCAAACAATCTCGCCAGATTATAAGCCGCGAACGGATTGCCCTTTTCAAAAGCATGATGATACATATTGGCGGCCATTGCATAGGATTGGTTGATTGGGTTACCGTGTTCATACATTAAGCCAATATTATTCTCGGCTCTGGAATAGCCTCGAAACGCACAATTCTCATAGAGGTTGAAGGCCGTTTCTAAATCTCCTGAAGCTTCATAAAAAAGTGCCTGTTTAAAGATAGGGTATAAATAATGTTCATCAGCCAATATCGCCACTGGGTCTTCTGGGTAGCTACTTTCAACTATAAGCGACTCTTTACGCACCCATTCAGGAACCGTGAACTCTTCTAGCCAAGAGTTGAGTTCCTTTATACTAGGACGCTTATGCGGGCTCTTTTGAGTCATCCACAGAATTAAATACCGCCAAAAAATAGGCAGTCGATTAATTTTACGAATAGAGTGATGGACTTGCGCCCACAACAGTTGGGAGGTGTCCTCAATTTTATCCAAACGATAAATATGTTTACCAGTTAATGCATAATAGAGCGTGCAACCCAGTGCATAAATATCGCCTTTCTCATCAAATTCACCATTTAATCGTTCAGGCGGGCAGTAGCGCTTGTTCCCTAGTAGACTCTCGGTATCAAATGAGCTGAGCGTAGGAATCGATTGACTCCAGTCCACTAAGGTAAAGCTTCTCTCTCCTTGTACAATATTGGATGGTTTGATATTGCCGTGAATAAAGCCAACTCTATGAACTTTTTCTAAGCTCGACACGATATTCGCCAGTAACTTTGTAACCGCTTTAGATGATAAGGCTCCCTTCTTTGCAATCTGGTTTTGCAAATTTCGCTTGCCTACAAAATCAAAAAACTGCAGGTAATAAAAGCCTACTTTACGTATCTCATTGAAACGTGCAAATTCGGAAAACTGATTCAAATAGATTAATAAGTCCTTCTCGCGTTTTATCGCAAAATGGTTTTGGATATTATGCAGAACCCTAATCACTTGAATACGCTCAACGTCAGGCGTTTTTTGCATCACTTTAAAAACGCTGACGGATCCCTCTGCGGAAATCAATTTAATTTTGCTTAAATCAGGCTGTTGTTCCAATAAGGCTAATACACTATCAGACATTCAGTCTCTCCATAGAACTTATAAAAAAGGCACCTAAAGAGGCACTTTTTGCGCTTCACATCATAATTTAATCGTTTTGATAATCAATATTCAGATCATTAATATCATTATTATCTTGACGATAGAGATTGCTGCCATCACCGGCTGTAGCGGCATTATCGGCACCGACAAAAGCAAAGCCAAAGTCTAAATATTGCGTCAATATTGCTTCATCGACTTCTGCCTCTAAATCAATGACTTCACTTAAGTCTAAAGGAACATTAATAGAATAACTCTTATTAATAGAGGTGGCCGAGAGCTCGTCTGTCTCGTTTTCAATCATAAAGAGATTATCATCTGCCCTATCGTGCAAAAGGCTCTCGTCTAATTGATCCGCTTCAGCTGTAGCGCGCTCTTCATTATTATCCTCTGTGGCTGCTGCATCCGCAATAGGGTCATAGGTAATCTGAGCATCCTCTGGCATGTCACTCTGGCTACTTAAGGCTAAGCTTGCCACAATAGCTTTTGTGGCAATGGGTGCGGGGACAATGGATTCAAGAGCAATAGGTTCCGCGACAGTACCAACTCTCTCCTTGGTATCCAAGATTTGCACCTGAGCGAGATTGCTATCAAATCGGCTAGTTACTTCTGTTTCGGTGCCTATAGACTCTACAACCATACCACTCTCCTTGGTCGTTTCTTGGATAACTTCTCGAGTAGCTTCTTGGGTAGCTTTCTCACCAGCGGCGGTTTCTTCTAAGGTATTAAAACCCCCTTCTAAAAGGGCTTGTTGCAATGCTTCAATATCTACAGCGCCTTCTGTGCCTGAATCGATCGTTGAGGCCTGGCTTATAACATCGTGATCTAGGCGCATTTGCGTATCTCGACTGAGCGTTAATTGCACGCCGTTTTCAAGGGTCATTAAAATACCTCCTACCGCTGAGGTAATAATCATTTCGCCTGCAAAAACAGGGCTGCCCTTTTCAAGAATTCGAATACGGCCGGTAACAGGGTCAATTGCACGAACACAGCCTTTAATGGTAGAGACTTGACCGATAATAGTAGACATAATAGGCACTCCAGGGCCGCTTAAGATAGAGATATTTGCACTTTTAAAACACAATATGAGCGCTATTTTACGGCAATATTGATTAAAAAAATGCTCTAAAATTAATCCGCCTTTAAATTTATCTCTATTTAATACCTATATGATTAGGTATAATCATAAGGAACTAACCCATTGATTGATATAGAGGTTTATTATGAACGCCATTACTCCAGCGCTATCGGCTACACTTTCATTACAACCCCAGCAAAATAATATGAACCCTAAAGCTGAATTAAAAATGGAAGAAAAACCTTCGGTTGCAACAGGTAACGAAAATTCTTCGGTCACACTTTCTGATGAAGCGCTGGCACAAAGCCGCCAACAAACGGGCTTAAATCCAGAGCAAACCGTCCAACAAGCGATTGCGCCAGAGACTCAAGGGATTGAAGCGAATGAGGTGTCATCAGGCATAACGTATGCGACAAACCTACAAAACAATACCAGCTTTTTTTCAGTAAAGGATCTAGCCTCTGATGTTTAACTTAACGCGTGTAACCTAACGATTAGCTTGTAGTAGGTGCATGACTCTATGGGTGACTAACAAGTTGCTCGATTAAACTTGATAAATCTATTGGGGGGCTTAAAAGGGGTAAATTTTAAATCCCGCTCTGTAAATTATAAAAACAACTGATACGTGCATTAATAATTTATATTACCTCAATACTTCTTCAACCTTTGTCAATTGACGCTAAGCTTGCAGACAGTTAGACTTTAGGTAACTTAAATAGAGACCTTTTATTAAAGTTGGACTTTCCCCAAAGTCATTTTAAAGGCCCTTTGCTAGGGATCCTTTAATACAATGCTCCTCAGCGAAAAGACACGGTACGACCAATACTGTGTCTTTTTTTTCGCCTGTCAAAAGAGATACAATTAACTCTCTCCCCTA
>JBNJEY010000080.1:0-6591 GCA_051746325.1 Pseudomonadota bacterium | reverse complement strand
GTTTTATAGTGCAAATATCATCAGGTATAATGCAACTTTTTGAGTTTAGATGCCAGGCGAATTGAATCAAATTTTGCTGCAAAGACTTTAAGTTCTCCAGTAAAAAATTAAGCGAGTAATTCAAATAAAAAACCCGCACTAGGGCGGGCTTAATATTCGTTAAGAGTAAACTTAAGCAGCTTGCCCCCAGTTATGATTCTCTTCGGCCAACACTATTCTTTCGATGGTTTTTTGAGCCTCTGTCTCTGAGAGCGCTTGTAACATTAGAGCAACTGAACTATCTTTATCTATTGATTCCAAATAGATTGCACGTAATACAACGTCACTTGTTCTAGGGATATTGGTTTCACCTTTTTCCCATCTAGCAACCGTTTGACCGTCTACATCAAGAATACCACCAAGAACCTTTTGAGACAGGTTAAGCTCCGTTCTCAAAAACCTAAATTCTTTTGGAGACAAGGCTATACTTTGCTCTACAAGCAATTCGCCAATGGCAGCATGTAACTCATCAATAGAGTCAATACTGATATACGACTCTCCATCTAAATCACTTTCGTTATAACCATTCTGTAGATAGATATTATCTAGCCCACATTCAGTATAGTGATACATGACTTCTCTCCTTCATTAATTCTACATTCATTATTTAATAATCACTGTCACTACATAAGCCTCTGGATCTGTCTCAGAGTTATGTAAATCGATAACAACCTCTATTAGCTCACCACTGGCAAAACCTTGAAGGTTAAATTTATAGCTACCTCCTGGTGTCTGACAAGGCCGTTCAGTAAATCGACTTCTAGGGCATTTCAAGACTTGAAAAATCTGCCTTATATTAACCCCTCTTTCCTGCATTCGCTTTTTGCAATGCAGTCTAAGCCTGATGCTACGACTATGATTAGTTGCTAAGTCTTGAATGATTTTTTTTGCAGACTTATCCTGTAAAGGAAATTCTATTATCTTTAATTTTTCACTCACTAATCACCAACCTATCAATGTGATACCTATCATTCTGATACACTAAATATAAAATGTCAACTCTAGATAAGAAAATTGAGCCTAAAACTACTATTTACCACTACCTTGTACCGTTCGTACCGTAACAAAAACAGAAACGATACAGGCTACAGCCCTTTATTTATAAGGTTTGTACCGCCTGTAACGTTTGTACCGCTAAAAATAACGTATGTTTACTATGTCACACGCTTTTTTTATTAAAAGGAATGATGTCAGCCCCTAACTTTAAACCGTTTAAATAATCCGTCCAGGACTGCATCATTTCTTTACGTTGTGCTAGGTATTGAGCTTTATTGTATGCCCCTCTAACCTTGTTAGCTTCTTCATGGGCTAGTTGCTTCTCAATCAAATCACCCATAAAGCCCATCTCATTAAGCATGGTACTTGCGGTGTGCCTAAAGCCGTGGAAGGTTTGAACATCTTTAAACCCAAGACGATGGAGTGCAGGGTTAAGCGTTTGCTCTCCCAGGGGACGGGATTGGCTACAAGGGCTAGGGAATAGATACTCGCAATCACCACTTAATGGGCGCATATACTCAATGATTTCTAGTACCTTTGATGATATTGGCACTATATGCGTACGTTTCTTTTTCATACGTTCGCCTGGTATTTCAATTACACAATTCTCAAGGTTGATTTCTTCCCATCTAATGCCAGCAATCTCTTTTGAACGTAGGAAAACATATGGCCCTAGTTCGAGAGCTTTCTTGGTGCTGATATCACCTGCATAGCTTTCTATAGCTTTAAGGATTTGAGTTAATACTTTGGGGTCGGTGGTATGAGCGTAGTTCTTTTTGATGCCCTTTAGAAATATGTCATCTGGCAATTCGCTTGCGGGGTTTCTTTCACAATGACCAAAGCCGATTCCAAACTTAAAGATACGGTTCGTGTATTGTTTTATTCTTCTCGTTGTTTCAACTCTACCACCCACTTCAACAAGCTTTAGTACTCTAATCACATCCCTCGGTTTAATATCTTCAAGCGGTAAATCACCTAAATGTGGTATTAGGTGTTTATCCATACGCTCTCTAATATCTCTAGCATGAGCATATGTCCAAGATTCTGAGTTATGCTTATGCCATATTTTAAATAACTCTTCAAAAGTCATACCCTTATTGGGTTCAATTTCGGACTGTTTCTCTAACTGCTGATCGATCTTCTGTTGTCGTTTATATTCAATGGGATTAATATTCTGGGCTAACAGCTCACGTGATTCTAATGCAATAGACCTTGCCTGCTTAAGGCTGACTTCAGGATATCGCCCAATAGATTGCCAAGGCCTTTTCTTTTTACCAGATACCTCCCAAGTAAAACGGAACTGCCACTTTTTTATCCCATTAGGTTCTATTAAGAGATAAAGTCCTTCTTGGTCTGGCTCTCTATAAGGTTTTTCTTTTGGTTTAAGCCTTTGAACCTTGGTATCTGTAAGCATTAGCATCTCAAATGGTATATAAAAATTAACAGGATGGTATACAACCAACTTTATATACCACTTTACATACCATTTAACTGTAGATTGCAAAAGACGAGAAAGACACAATAGACATGAAAACAACGTAACTTGTTGATTTTACTTTAATTGAGACGAAAAAAAAGCCCGTATTCGACGGACTTTTTTCAAAATATGGTGGTGGACTAGGGATTCGAACCCTAGGTGGGCTACAAACCCACGGCAGTTTTCAAGACTGCTGCTTTAAACCACTCAGCCAATCCACCTTGTTTTGATGTTGCGTATTATAGAACTCTGAGCGATTATTGCAAGACGTTTTGGCAATATTTATGTAAAATTTATGTAATTAAGCAGGCCTGGTCAAACCCATGAAACACAAAACTAAGAAAAACAATCACTTAACATTTAATGAGCACTGTTATGAACTGCTGCTTAAAATTCCCAAAGGACGTGTCACTACCTATAAAGCGATTGCACAGACTTTAAATTGTAAAGCCTATCAAGCGGTGGGCAATGCAATGAACCAAAACCCTAACCCTATTAGCGTGCCTTGTCATCGCGTGGTCAATAGCGATGGTCGGCTTGGTGGTTATGCTTTTGGTGTGGCTCGGAAAATTGCATTGCTCACGCAAGAAGGTATTGTTATCCAAGACGGCAAAGTTCAAGAGTTTAAAACGGTATTTTTTGACTTTACTGAATAACCCTCCAAACCAACACATCTTCTACTACTGCTACTGCAAATTTTAGGCATAAAAAAAAGCGACCAGGCCTGGTCGCTTTTAAAAGTCGTCGTGAATCACTATTAAAACAGATTAGATAGTTTTTACACCCCCCATATAAGGACGCAATACTTCAGGCACAGTCACAGTGCCATCCGCATTTTGATAGTTCTCTAAAACGGCGACTAAGGTGCGGCCTACTGCCAATCCAGAACCATTAATGGTATGGACTAAATGCGGCTTTTCTTGCCCTGAACGGAAACGCGCCATCAAACGACGTGCCTGGAAATCTTCAAAGCTTGAGCAGGAGGAGATTTCACGATAAAGCTGCTGCCCTGGCAACCAAACTTCTAGATCATACGTTTTAGCGGCCGAGAAACCGATGTCACCAGCACATAAGACCATTAGGCGATAAGGCAAGCCTAGCTTTTGCAGAATGACTTCCGCATGCCCTGTTAGCTCTTCTAAGGCTTCGAGTGATTTATCTGGATGGACAATCTGTACCATCTCTACTTTTTCAAACTGGTGTTGACGAATCAGACCACGAGTATCACGACCATAAGATCCCGCTTCTGAACGAAAACAAGGGGTGTGTCCGACAAACTTAAGGGGTAAGGCACTCTCGTCCAAAATCTCATCACGCACGAGATTGGTGATAGGGACCTCTGCAGTCGGAACCAAATAGAGATCACGGTCGCTCGTATCATGTTCGTCATGCTTGCTGATTTTATACAGATCGGCTTCAAACTTAGGCAGTTGCCCAGTACCACGCAAACTCTCTTGATTTACGAGATAAGGGACATAAACCTCTTCATAACCATGATTGGCATGTGTGTCTAACATAAACTGCGTTAAGGCGCGCTGCATCTTAGCCAACGGCCCCTTTAAAACGCAGAAACGGGCCGAGGTGATCTTAACGGCCGCATCGTTATCATACCAGCCACGCGCTTCTGTTAAATCGACATGATCCTTAACCTCAAAATCATATTCTGCAGGCGTGCCCCATTTTCTGATTTCAACATTATCGTCCTCATCCACTCCAGCAGGGGTCGACGCATGTGGCAGGTTTGGAATACTTAAAAAAATCGTTTCTAATTTTGCTTGAACCTCGGCCGCGGCATGCTCAGCCGCTTCTAGCTGTGCTTTTAATGAACTGACTTCAGCCAATAAAGGCGTTATATCTTCGCCCTGAGATTTTGCTTTACCAATGCCTTTAGCACGACTATTACTTTCCGCTTGTAAGGCTTGGGCATTTACCTGGAACTCTTTACGCTGTGCTTCTAGCGTCTGAATCGTGGCCACATCTAAGGTGTAACCACGTGCTTTTAATTTTTCGGCAACCGTTTCTAAATCTGATCTCAGTAGCTTTGCGTCTAGCATTGGAATTCTCTATTTAATTTTGTTCAGTCTAAGGCCTTTTAACCTAGGTCTTTTAACCTAAGTCTTTTAACCTATCAATTAGGCCGGATATTCTAACATTTAATTAAGTGAAATTATGGCTTTGAGTCAAACCATCAGCCAACTCCATGGGATCGAAGTGATGGATTGAAACAGGAACATTTTTATTTTTCGTGTCCTCTCGCCACCGACTCCTAAACTTTAAAGAAGGGTTTAAAAATCACTCTTCTATTAATTCGTTATAGGCATCCCTGTCCATTAGATCATCTAGATCAGTGGGATCTGAAAGCTCTACCTTAAGAATCCAGTTAGCCATGGCATCTTCATTAATCAATTCTGGCTCCTCTTCAAGCGCTTCGTTGACTTCAATAATCGTTCCATCGACGGGTGCAAATAGGTCACTTGCTGCCTTAACCGATTCAACAACAGAGATCTCTTCACCTTTGTTAATTTGCGTCCCTACCTCTGGTAACTCAACAAAAATCAAATCACCTAGCTGCTGTTGTGCAAAATCGGTAATACCGATTAATGCTGTGCCATCGCCATTGTCTTGAATCCATTCGTGCTCTGCACTATATTTAATATCGCTCATTGGGTCTCTCCTTGTTTCTATTTTTATTGTTTTTACCAGGCCTAGAAATAGGTTTAAATATTAAATTTAAAGGGGGGTAGCTTGAATCGTTGATTCTACTGTTTTTGGCTGTTTTTATAAATAAAGGCTTACTAAAACTCTCTTTTCTCCTTAAAACTGACGCGCAGCGAGCATTCCACCCCATACCGCGAGGAGACAGGTCACAAGAGAGAGAGCAATATTAATAAAGGCTTTATTTATTTCACCCGTTTCAATGTACCCTAGCGTTTCGTAAGAGAATGTTGAAAAGGTGGTGAAAGCACCTAGGAAGCCGACCATAATAAAAGCTCGCCATTCAGTGGAGACATTAAACTTCTGTACCAATAAAACAGCCAGGAGCCCCATCACAAAAGAGCCGAGTACATTCACAGATAAGGTTCCCCAGGCAAATTCGCGCCCAAACCATTGATACACTTGATGAGACATTGCAAAGCGTGCCGTTGCTCCTAATGCCCCGCCCAGTGCAATCGCAAACCAACCTAGCGTTGTCATACCTAATGTCGTCCCTAATGCGATCATTACAACTCCCTCATTTTGTAAATTACTGTTGCTGTCGTGATTGGTCCATTTTTATGGGCGGCGCTTATAGATCGCTCGCGTATTCAGTGCTGTTAGATGGTCCATCTTAGCGGAAATTTTAATTTCCAGCCCTCTTTCTACCGGCTGATAATACGATTTTTCAGCCATTTCTTCTGGGAAATAACACTCACCTGCCGCAAAGGCCTCTGGTTCATCATGTGCATAACGATAGCCTTTGCCATAGTCCAGTTCTGCCATCAATTTGGTTGGTGCATTACGCAGATGTAAAGGCACTTCATAGGAACCATGCTCTTTAATCTCAGCTAAGACAGCTTTATAACCCATATAGACGGCATTTGACTTAGGGGCAACCGCCAAATAAGAGGCGGCATGTGCCAGCGCTAAATCGCCTTCTGGCGAACCTAAACGTTCATAGGCCTCGGCCGCATTGACCGCAATTTGCAATGCTTTCGGGTCTGCATTGCCAATCTCTTCACTGGCCATACGAATCAGACGCCTCGCCAGATAACGGGCATCCACCCCGCCATCTAACATGCGTACCAGCCAATACAAAGCCGCATTGGCATCCGAACCACGAATCGACTTATGTAAGGCGGAGATTTGATCGTAAAAGGCTTCTCCGCCTTTATCAAAGCGCCTCACACCGCCTTGAATAACTTCTTTACAAGCGGCTTTCGATAAAGTGACCAGGCCTGGTCGGTCTGATTCAAAGAGTTCTGCAAAGTCCATCGCTTGCTCTAAACTATTGAGTAAGCGTCGCGCATCGCCATCGGCCGCTGTAATCAACAGCTCGATAGCCTCCTCTTCAATCTCTAATTTAATAGAGATGCCCGAAT
>JBNJEY010000079.1:0-6605 GCA_051746325.1 Pseudomonadota bacterium | reverse complement strand
AAAATATAGAATTTTCTACATTGGATCCATTAGGTTCGGCTCATCAATATAGCCATTTTCGATGCCTTTAGTGACAATGGCAACGGCATCATGTGGATGCAAGCTTTCTAAATGGTTAACACGTACCCAGTAATCGCTGTACTCAGGACACTCATTGAGTTTACTTTGTACACGTCGGCTGGCATCCTCACAGAACATTAAATTTGCGGCATTTAAACGCGCAAACTCTTGTTCATCTTCACGCTTAACGACTGCCTGAACAGGCGTTTGTACGGAGTCTTCAAGCTGGTTAATTAAGGTTGAAATTTCAAGCTGATCGGATTCAATGACCTTAACTTTAACCTGTGCATAAGAGCGCTGGCTGTGCGGTGTTGCATTAATACCCTCTGGCGTACCTAACCACTCCATAACGCTTTGGTAATCTAAGCCTTTATCTGCATGGGCATTAAACTGTTTCTCAAACGCTTCTTGGATCAGTTGCCGTGAGAGTGCTGCCGAGCAGGGGCAGGTTGATGAGTAAGGAATCTCAATCGACACTTCGCACTCAAATTTTCCTTGTCGAATTTCGCCACGAATGGTAGTTGGGTAATGTTTCCAACCACTATTGTCACTTTTGAGGGACTGGCGGCGCTCATAATAATCAAATTTGAATTCAATAAACGCTTGGCAGCTGAGATCTTGATGTGACGCTATAAAGGCCTCAAGAATTACTTTGACCCGATTTGGCGTTAAGTTCTCTTGAGTTCCCATTTGATCTAGTATGAGATATAAACGAGACATATGAATGCCTTTGCTCATAGGGTCATCTAGGCTCACATAAGCTTGCGCTTGAGAGGAGAGGCGAACACTATTGTTAGGATCTAACCCTTGTTGAACGAGAATTGGCAGTTCAATTCCACTCATTCCTACCCAGTTGAGTTTCCCTTGAGGGGCTTGGTGCGGTTGGCACGCGATGTCGGGCATGTGCTTGGTCATGCAATTTCCTTCGGTAGGTGTGAGTTCAATAAAATTGGGCGAGAGCGCCTAATTCAGACTGCACACGACAGATTAAAAGTAAGGCAGGATTTTAGCAAATAATTGACCTAAAAGGTGGGGTATTACTCACTATTATTACTTTATTCAATGTGTTTACTCAGTTTTGCTAATAGATCTAAGTAGTTGATTTTCAATGCCCTTGTGATGATTAAGGGATTCTATTTGCGGATTAACGGTGTCATTGAAGAGTAATTCCAGTCGGCTATCTTGTCGCCATGCGATCTCTTCAAAATTAAGTTCTCCATCACTCCAATTAATCAGTTGCCACTCATTGCCTGTTTTGAGCACCCCTTTGGCGCGCGCTAAAATCGGTGCTAATTCAGTAAATAAAGCTTTAAGTTTAACGCGATTAAATTGAATTTTGGAATGGAAAACCCAGCCAATCGACATTAATCTATTCTGCTCGGAATGGGTTTGTATAAGGCATTGAATCACGCCCGGCAATGCTGATGCGATGGCTGTGGAAGCATGAGCAGTCTGGCGCAGATGGTCGCTCAATCCAGTTTGTGAACTTAAAATGGTAAAGCGGGGTGGCTGCTTTTGCTGGTTATTTGGGGGAGTGTGCGTGAGTTGAGTGAGTGAGATTATGCCTTGTTGTGTCTGTTCAATCCTCGCTTTTGGTGGATAGGTTTTTTGCAGGACTTCAACTGCTTGGTGGATAGCTATCTTGTCGCTGAGGTCTGTTTTATTAAGCAATATAATGTCAGAAAGCGTGACTAAATCACGCATTACTGCAGATTTTTGCCAGCGTAGCGGCGTGAGTTGCTGCGGTGTAATGACACAAACAATGGGTTGCAGAGAGAGAGGGCTTACAAACGATGATTGTGTCAGAGTGTCGATAATCTTCGCTGGATGGCCTAGTCCTGTAGGCTCTATAAAAAGGCGGCTTATTGGATTTTCTTTAGATTCGGCGAGTAGTTGTTTAATAGCTTGAACTAAACCCAGTTGTGCACTACAGCAGACACAACCGCCCGAGACAGAAAGCACAGTATCATTAGACTGTTGGCTTTGTAAGGTCGCCGCATCAATATCGATTTCACCAAACTCATTGATGATTATGCCCCATCTTTCATGCGCGGGTTTTTGCGCTAGCAGTTGTCTGAGTGTCGTGGTTTTGCCACTTCCCAATAGGCCTGTTATAAGGTGTGTGGGAAGCGAGGTTTGCTGAGGGATAATTTGTCGAGGCATAATAAGAGTGCTTATACTGAGGTGTTGCTAACCGTTTAACGGCAAGCCTTACCATCAAGCAGTTCTTTAGAGAGTAACTCATTATCAATATCAATGCCTAGGCGTTCGCAGATGATTTGAGCATCTCGGTAAGCATTACCCAAACAGGTCGTTGCACCGGGAGAAGGTGTCATATTAAAGATAAGGTTTTCACCTTCAGGCACAATACTGGCTTCGCCCAACTGTAATATCATCTCTGTTTTATTAATGACCTGAGGGCGTAGCCCTCCAATGCCCGTGGCATACTCTAGATCCTCTGGCTTGAGTCCTGGGATGATTTTTTGTGCATCTTTAGCAAATAATCTCTGACGAATCCACGGGATTTCAAAAGCAAAGTTTCTGAAAATATAGTTACGAATAGTGCTGTCTTTCATCAGCTCCCAGAAGACACGAATGACCTTGCGATCGAGCTTTAAACTCTTCCAGAAATCCCAATAGGTGCCTCCGGTATAACGCTCAAGTTTGGGCAGCGCTAATGCGGTAGGTCCTAACCGCGTTTTATTCATTTCGATTAGGTCAGGGTCGCCGTGCAATGCGGCAAAGGGCAGTTTGTCATTTTGCATGGTGTAGACTTTACCATTGAGTATTTTGGGCACATAGTAGAAACTGCCAGCCATTGGTAAAATAGACATATCTAAGCCATGTCCGAGTTGGTTGGCAAGCAAGAGACTGTGCGCGCCGGCAGAGACGACCACAAAACGCGCCATAAACGTGCCTTGCGGTGTTTGCAGTTCGTAGTGATCATCAAACTGAGTGATTTTTTCGACTTTAGAGCTCAAAGAGACATTTAATTCAGTATTGGTTTTACGCGCACTGTTGATAAAAGATTTTGAGAGGTTTCCAAAGTTAACGGCTGAATATTCATCACTACAACCGCAAGCAAGAATTTTTTCGGGACGCGGTTTACCATCTATTAGAGCAACGGCAGGCTCCACTTCGGCAATGCGTTTCGCATCCCATAACTCCATATAAGGGAAGTCATCAGCGAACTCTTCATGACGTTTTTTGAGAAGTTCACACTCGTCATCGCCGACCGCCAGGATCATTTTTGGGAACTTAAATAGAAAATCATTTTTATCGACCATCTCGGCGTAGTGCACTAACATATTAGCTTGTTGCTTTACCGATTTAGCTTTTTCAAGCTTGTAGTTGGTTTCAATGTCACCGCAGTGCAGGGTTTGACTATTGGCGCGTGCATTTGAGTTTAGTGGAGCCAGTGAGCCATATTTTTCAAGTACGGCAATCGACTTAACATTGGTGTATTTAGACAGTACATAGGTTAAAGCACATCCTGAAATTCCGCCGCCAACAATGACAACATCAAACATACGATTTTTCATCTATTTTAAGGGCCTCGAGTTTAACTCTAATGAATGCAGTTTTTGCAAAACCATGTATTATATAGAAAAGCAGAGAACAGTTAAGTAAATTCTTATATTGAGTAGATTTGCTTGTTGTTTTGGCTAGTTTAGCAACAAATATACGATAAAATAGAGTTTCGTTTAATTATGAGTCAGTTAGAAAATACCGCACTATTCTTTAAATCGCTTTCGGAACCAGTTAGGTTACGAATTTTAAATCTGTTGATTCATGCAGAAGATGAAATCTGTGTCTGCGATTTAATGCTCGTTTTGGACGTTCCACAAAGCGTCGTCTCTCGCCATCTTGCTTATTTACGTAAAGTGAATTTAGTGAATGCGCGCCGAGAGGGCGTTTGGATGCACTACTCAATAAATCCCACTTTGGATGCTGTGTCACACTCTGTTTTACAAGCCTTAAAAGAGCATGCATCAAACCATTCAGTTCTCTCAGAAGATTTGCTTAAGCAGGCTGGTAAAAACAGTTGCTAACAACTGTTTTAGTTTGTAACTTATCTAAGGTTATTTTTTTGTCATATAAGTGTAATCTGAAGGCGTTATAATATTCGTTAATGCAAATATATAGGTGAATATAATGATTAACGTTAAAGAAGAGAGCAAGATTAAGGTCGCAATTAATGGATTTGGCCGTATGGGGCGCTTGGCATTAAGAGTCGCCTATGACTGGCCAGGAATCGAATTTGTAC
Source organism: Pseudomonadota bacterium (assembly GCA_051746325.1). Lineage (GTDB taxonomy): Bacteria > Pseudomonadota > Gammaproteobacteria > Thiomicrospirales > Thiomicrospiraceae > Thiomicrorhabdus. The sequence goes on along the minus strand of JBNJEY010000079.1, from coordinate 2,278 downwards.
ATATTAATGAAATCGCAACGGATGCTTATGGTTCAGCTCATCTTTTAAATTTTGATTCTGCCCATGGTCGTTGGCATTATGAAGCGTATGAAGATGCGGATCAGATTATTATTGGCGACCATGCCATGAGTTATTCGCAATATGCCGATATTTCTGCGGTCGATTGGGCGGCTTTAGACGTGGATATTGTGATTGAGGCGACCGGTAAATTTCGTACCCGCGAAACGCTTCAAGCCTATTTAGACCAAGGGGTTAAGCAGGTGATTGTCGCGGCACCTATGAAGGAGGGAGTCAAAAATATTGTTATGGGAATTAATGATCATATTTTTGAGTCTGGTTTAGATTCTATTATTACGGCCGCCTCTTGTACCACCAACTGTATTGCACCCGTGATTAAGGTGTTACATGAAGAAATTGGCATTAAACACGGCATGATTACCACAATGCATGACCGGACCAATACCCAAAAGGTAGTCGATCATGGTCATAAAGATTTACGTCGAGCGCGGGCGAGTTTTGAATCACTGATTCCGACCACAACGGGCTCTGCTAAAGCGATTGGCTCTATTTTTCCTGAATTAGATGGCCGGTTGAATGGTTTGGCGGTACGAGTGCCTCTTATGAATGCCTCTTTGACAGATTTAGTTTTGGAAATGCAGCGCGATGTGACGGCCGAAGAGGTGAATGAATTATTTAAACAGGCCTCTGAAACCTATCTAAAAGATATTTTAGGTTATGAAACTCGCCCTCTGGTGTCCGTTGATTATGAAGGTGATTTACACTCTTCGGTGATTGATGCGCTTTCGACGATGGTGGTCGGAGGCACACAACTAAAAGTGCTTGCTTGGTATGATAATGAGATGGGTTATGTTGCTAGAATGATGGAGCTTGCGCTTAAAGTTGGTAAACTGAATAGGTCCGCATAATCGTCGCTTTAATGGTGTTGAACCGGCTTAAAACTTAATTTAAAGCATCTATTAAAACGGCCAGGCTTGGTCGTTTTTTATTTGGAGATTTTAAAGAGGTGTTTGGAATGACTGCAGTACAACAATATGGAATTGTCACCGCTAATTATTGGGCTTTTACTTTAACGGACGGCGCTTTGCGCATGTTGGTCTTGCTGTTTTTCTATCAGCTCGGCTACAGTCCGCTTGAAATCGCTCTATTGTTTCTTTTTTATGAGTTTTTTGGAATTATTACCAATCTGTTTGGCGGTTGGTTCGGAGCCAAGTTAGGTCTCAAGGTCACCATGGAACTTGGTCTGGCTTTGCAGATAGGTGCCTTACTGATGTTGACGGTGAGCCCTGAATGGTTGACGGTCGCTTATGTGATGTTTGCGCAAGCATTATCGGGTATTGCCAAAGATCTGAATAAAATGAGCGCCAAAAGTAGTATTAAAAGTTTAGTGTCGGACTCTGATGGTGGGCTTTATCGTTGGGTCAGTTTATTGACAGGTTCCAAAAATGCTCTGAAAGGCGTTGGTTTTTTTCTAGGCGCACTCTTACTGACCACCGTCGGCTTTGCAAACGCCCTATTTATATTGGCGGGCATATTAGTCTTTGCGTTGTTACTCTCTGTTTGGTTATTAGATAACCGATTGGGGAAGGCCAAGAATCCCGTAAAATTTTCAGAGATGTTCTCGAAAAGTCCCGCGATTAATAGACTTTCAGCCGCGCGCTTTTTCTTATTTGGCGCCAGGGATGTTTGGTTCGTAGTGGCTTTACCAATCTACCTTGCGGAGGTGTTAGGTTGGCAACATACTGAAATAGGCACCTACCTTGCAGTATGGATCATTGGCTATGGGTTGATTCAAGCCGTCAGCCCAAAACTAACGGAACTTAGTGGGGCTACATTGCCAACAGCTAAAACTGCTATGTTATTGGCATTTGGGTTGGCGACCATTCCTACATTGATGGGATTAACCCTCTCGTATGAACCCACGTGGATTTTACTGATAGGTCTTATTTTATTCGGAGTTGTTTTTGCACTGAATTCTGCGATCCATTCGTATTTAATTGTCTCCTATGCAGATGCTGATGGAACTTCAAAAGATGTTGGCTTCTATTATATGGCGAATGCAGGTGGGCGTTTAGCGGGTACAGTATTGTCGGGTTATGTCTATCAAGTAGCAGGTATGGAAGCATGCCTGTTTATTGCGGCCGGTTTTGTGGTGGTCGCTGGAGCTTTAGCTGGGAGAATTCAGCCAATTAGGCTGTAGTTTGGCCGCTATTATTGCGGCTTAAAGCCGCTTGCAGGCAATATTGATTAAGACATTGAT
>JBNJEY010000078.1:0-6608 GCA_051746325.1 Pseudomonadota bacterium | reverse complement strand
AGCGAAAACGATATTTAAACCCCAGTGTTTACTAAAAATAAAAGTTTTTTACCAGGCCTGGCATGTCCTGCGGCTTTACAAAGCTATGTGAGCGTAGGGTCATTTTGTTTAAGAGTGAATCTTTCTAAAACCTACTTCACAGCAGAGACTCTTAATAATGGGTCTTGTCGATAAAAAAGGGTTAATTGTTGATAGACCTTTGGGAATAGCCTGTTTAAAAGCTGTGGTGCTTCAAAGAAATATTCGGTTGAGACTGCAAAGAATTCAGCAGGATTGGTGGCGGCATAAGGATTAAAGGCGGTAAACTTTCCCTGTTGAAGTTGCTGATTTAAGGTTTTAAATGCTGTTTCAAATGCTTCATACCAGGCCTGATGACTCATATTGGAATGCAAGGGCGGGTGGCCATTGGTGTCGCCATCTAACATATCCAGTTTATGCGCCATCTCATGCAGCAATACTTGATTTGCATGCTTGCGTAAAGGGTGTGGCTGATCATCTGCCCAATCGATAATAATACCCCCTTGATAGTGCGTCTCACCCGATTCAACACCTGCCAAACTCTGCAACAAACCTTGTGCATTAAAAACTGTGTTTCGTCCATTGTGAAAAGCCGTGGGATAAACCAGAATTTGATTCCAGTTATGAATCCAGCTCAGGTTAGGGTCCGTTTCCGGCTCGGCCAAACCGAACAGCAATATTGCGACTTGAGTTGCAATCACAACCTGCATCTCATCGGTTAGTTCAAAGTTTTTCACAGGAATAATGGCTTTATCCGACAGTACTTCACTGGCAAGCAAGCGTAAGAGCATTTTTTCACGCCCACTATAACGTGATATCAACGGCATTTGGGCAGTGCTTTGATGCCAGAGCGTTAAGGGAATCTTGTTTTTTCGCAGTCTGCGCTGGAATATAAAACGCTGTATTCTAGTGGTAACTCTCATCGATCCTCTCTATTTACCAAAGCAATTAAACACTATCGGCCTTTTTGCAGAGATTTCAGATCCTCTAACACCTGTTGCACATGATTATCAGGATCCACATCTCTATAAATTTTGGCGATTTTGCCGTTTGGATCGATTATAAAACTATGACGTTTGCTAAACTTCACAAACCCTAGGTTCAGTAAGGCTCCATAGCCTTTGGAGACAGTGCCGCTTTCATCTGCCAATAATGAAAAAGGCAGTTCGAATTTTGTCGCGAAGGCCTGATGACTTTCAATACTATCAACCGACACGCCCAGTATCACGGCTTGCTGCTTAATCAAGTGGTTAATATTATCTCTAAAACTACAAGCCTCCTTAGTGCAACCCGGCGTATCGTCTTTCGGATAAAAATAGAGCACGACCCACTGACCTTGATATTGGCTTAAGCTAATGATGTCAGAGTGTTGATCTGTCAATTTAAAATCTGGCGCTAAGTCACCAATTTTGAGTCCTTCAGCAAAGAGTTGTTGAGAGAAGCTTGCCGATATAAACAGTGTAAAAGCCTTAATCAATAGAGACAATTTCATGGGCACTTTAGCCTTTTATTAATTTGAAAATGATAAAGATCATCATAGCAGGCTCTTATAAATAGTGTAAGGCAGCCAGTTGACTAGCTTCCATAGAAGCCAACCAATGATCATATTATGAACTGATTAAAGGCGCATCGTAATTTTCAGGTTGATCGCTATAGACGCAAACATTCCAATCTGCGGCGAGCCCAGTTTGGGCCAAACAATAGGTTTCAAAAAAATTCACAATCTCTTGGCGCTGACAGTGTGCTTCAAAAGCGGCCATATCCGCCCAAATTTCATTAAACACAATCGGCAGACTCTTGCCTTCGGCAAAGCGACTTGGAATCTGACGCGTGACTCTATATTGCAAACAACCATTCTCACGTAAGGTGTTCGGTTCTAGACTTTGTAATACATTAAACAGTTCAGCTTCTTTGCCAGGTTTAGGCATAAACTGCGCTGAACAGTAGACTTTTGAGGACATAATAGTTCCAATCGTTTCAATATGTTTAAAATTTATGCGCTAATAAAGTGCTCTATATGGCATGTTTTTAAATTAAATTTTATGCTAGGCCTGACCTTCAATCAACTCTTCACTCGGCTGTGTGATCAATTTAATCATCTCTAATATTGACTGTTTTGCAAGATGAACAAAGCAGTAGAGTCACTCTCGTAATAACACTCTTTTTAATAAATTGCGGCGCTTTTCTAAGTAAAACGGTGACAAGTCACTATAATTGAAGTTTTACACTGCAGACCGCAGCCCTATTATGACAAAAATGCACTCTTTACGTTTACTAAACCCCCTTTTTAAATTCATAAGCCGCCATCCTCGATCTCTGCTAGTGGTTATTTTGGCAGGCGGACTTTGGTTTGCTTATGAATCCCTAGTGGATCGTCCAGCCATGAGTTATATGGGTCTGCCTAAAGTCGAATCGGGGATTGCAACTCAGGGTTGGTCACCTATTTTACGTCATGAAGGTTATCTGCTCGAGTACTCCGAAAAATTAGCAAATCCATTGTGGGTCACCTATCAGGTGAGCGAGCAGCGATTTAAGAGCGGTAAACGTCCGAGTGGATTTAAGACCGATTGGCGCAGCATTTCCGGCATTAGCCACAGCGGCTATACAGGCTCTGGTTATGATCGTGGCCATATGGTGTCTGACGATCTGATCGTCAGTCGTTACGGTAGATCGGCGCAGCAAGAGAGCTTTTTAATGACTAATATCTCATCGCAGAAACCCAATCTTAATCAGAAGTCTTGGCAACGCTTGGAAGAGATTATTAGTAATGACTTTTCGCAATGGCATGGTAATGTTTGGGTGGTGACAGGGCCGATTTAATGACCTTTGTTACATCCATTGACGATATTGAAGCGCAGACGGGAATCGATTTTTTCTCTAAACTAGAAAATGAATTTGAGATCCGTTTAGAAGCCAATATTACGCCAGAGGCTTGGCAGTTACAAAAAGTCTCTAAACGGCCTTCTCGTTATTAAAAAATGAGATAATTAAATCGTTTATTGGCGTTAGTCGCGCCATACTCTGCACTTAAATAAAGGGTCGCCTCAAACTATTCAATGCCTATGAAATCGATGACATCTACAATACCCGCAAAAATATCTCGCCGATTCTTTATCAAAGCGGGTCTCTCTCTCTCAGCAGGGCTCTCCCTAACGGGCTGTACTGCCACGCAAATTCGTCAGGGCATTACCACCGGTCACAAGCTCTATAAAGGCAACACTTCCCAAGCAATTGCTTCACAAGTTCCAGCTTTGGGAATTCCCGAAGTGGACAGCTTGGTTAGAAAGCAGATTGCTCACCTACTGGATGAACTGGTGCAAACTTGGGGTGAAAAGCGCATTGCCAGCCCTAAAGAGTATGTAAAATACACCGACAACTATCAAAGCCGAGCTTTAATTGACTTTACAACAGGGCGAATTCAAGTTGAAACACTGATTAATCAAGAGTCTAAATCGGCGCTCAAAAAAGCTATTGTTAGCACCCTATTGACCCCGAATGACCCCTCTCAGGTTGATTTACTCAGCGCAAAACCGATAAAAGCAGGGCAAACGCCTTTCTTAGTCGGTTTGGTACGCGATCATGAAAATCATGCGATACGCTATGCCTGGCGTGCTAACCGTTTTGCAGACTACTTGATTAAAAATCGCTATAAAACCCGTACTGATAGGGTCAATGGTCACTCCAAAGTCAGACATTCTGTCTCTTTTGAGATGCTCAAAGATTACCAAGGGCAACAAAAGCATCGCTATCAAGCTGATGTCCTTAGACAAGCCAGCCGGTTTCACGTGGAACCGGCGCTTATTTACGGCATTATTGAAACAGAGAGTGCCTTTAACCCGTTTGCAATCAGCTCCGCCCCCGCCTACGGTCTAATGCAAATCGTACCCAGTACGGCTGGACGGGATGTCCATCAATTGCTTTATAAACGTCCCGGTACGCCCACTAAAAACACCCTCTTTAATCCCTCGCATAATATTGAGTACGGGGTGGCCTATCTCTCTATTTTATTTGACCGCTATTTGGTGGGAATTCACCATCCAAAATCTCGAGAGTATTGTGTGATTGCAGCTTACAATACCGGCAGTGGTAATGTGTTAAAGGCTTTTTCATCCGATCGACAACAAGCCGTTCGCATAATCAATAGATTACCGCCACAGCAAGTCTATCACCACCTAAGACAAAAGCTAAAATACGCAGAAGCGCGTCGTTATATTGTGAAAGTGACCCAAAACAAGCAAAAGTATCAGCTGACGTGAACCCTGATTAGATTTGTACGAAATCTAGGCCAAAATCTCTTAGAATAGAGGCCTTATGCATATCAACCAACCGACTATTTATCATAAACCTATAAAAACCACCGTTGAGAGCCCTACGCCATGAACACACTGAACCATCTGACCCAGCAGCAAAAAGATACCATTTATGCGCAAGCGCATGAAGCCGTAGGTGCGTTTCAGTTTGATGAATCCGTGGTCGCCGTCTTTCCGGATATGATTCAACGTTCGGTACCGGGCTATCAAACAATTCTCACTGGCATCGGCGAACTGACCAAAAAATACGCTCAGGAGCGCACCAAACTCTATGACCTGGGCTGTTCTTTGGGGGCGGCCACCTTAACAATGCGGCGTAATCTTGAGGGTAAAAACTGTGAGATTATTGCCATTGATAATTCAGAGGCGATGATTCAACGCGCACAAGAGTATCTGCACGCCTATCATTCGGATATTCCTGTTCACCTACAATGCGCCGATATGACCCAAGTGCCCATTGAAAACGCCTCGGTCGTCATTATTAACTTTACTCTACAATTTATTGATCCGGATCGACGTGAAAAATTATTGGCTGATATCTATTCTGGCCTGCAACCCGGTGGAATTTTAATTCTCTCTGAAAAAATCCATTTTGAAGAGCAGGCGCTACAAGAGAGCATTGAATATCTGCATCTGCAATTTAAACGCGCTAATGGCTATTCAGAGTTAGAGATCAGTCAAAAACGTAGCTCTTTAGAAAATGTCTTAATCACAGATACCGAACAGACCCATTTAAAGCGTTTTAAAAAAGTCGGCTTTAAATCGGCTGGTATTTGGTTTCAAGCCTACAATTTTGCCTCTTTTATTGCGATTAAATAAGAGCTTTATCACTCTTACCAGGCCTGGTTATCTTTTCTAAGTGGCTTCAAACTCTGACCTTAAAGCTTTATAATATTCACACTTAATTCAGATTCTGGCAGGTTTCACGTGAAACAACACTACGATACATTTTGGGAACGTTTAGATGAGACGAAACTAGAATCTTGGCAACAAGCCCTCCCCCCCATTCTCGATAAAGCCTTAAATCCAGAAGGCAATGGCAACCTGCACCGCTGGTTAAGTGCGATGAAAATTATTAAAACCTACCCAAGCACTCTCTCTTATGAGATCAATCAATCTGTCATTAGAGTCAGTGATGCCAAAGCCCTTTCTCCCGATAAAAGAATCATACTTGAAGAGATGCTTAGAGCCTTCCAGCCGTGGCGTAAGGGCCCGTTTAGCATTCACGGCATCCATATTGATACCGAATGGCACTCCGACTGGAAATGGGATAGAGTACATCCCCACCTTTCGCCAATAGCGGGCAAAAAAGTATTAGATATCGGTTGTGGCAGTGGTTACCATCTATGGCGCATGGTCGGCGAAGGCGCTGAACTTGCCGTGGGGGTTGATCCAAACCTATTGTCTATGAGTCAGTTTTTAGTTTTAAAGCATTTTATTGGCGAGTCTGTTCCCGCCTATTTCTTACCGCTCACTCTAGAACAGCTGCCAGTCTCCACCAAAGGCGGTGCCTTTGATACAGTTTTTTCAATGGGCGTGTTATATCATCGCCGCTCACCCATTGACCATATCTATGACCTAAAAAAACAGCTCGTCCCCGGCGGCGAACTGGTGTTAGAAACACTGGTCATTCCGGATGATTATGGCCAGATACTACTGCCCGACGACCGTTATGCGCAAATGCGTAATGTCTGGTTCTTACCCTCTGTACCCGAGCTTGCGCACTGGTTAAAACGCTGCGGATTTGAGAATATCCGTTGTGTCGATTTAAACCAAACGAGCATCGAAGAACAGCGTAGCACCGATTGGATGTCGTGGAACTCTTTAGAGAGCTTCTTAGATCCCGAAGACCATAATAAAACCATAGAGGGCTACCCTGCGCCATTACGTGCCGTGATGGTCTGCAATGCACCTAAATAACTTTAGTTTGCGTTAAATTCAAACCAAATTCACCACGAAGGCACGAAGAGACTCGAAGAAAAACCTAAGACAGAACCTACCTGGCCTTTATGCCCGTAGGGGGTATGGTCAAACCAATTTCTGTCGTACAAAACTCTTTACTCTTTGTGACTTCGCACCTTCATGGTTCAAATCTTTTATTCAGAGATGAAAAAACCCACTATGCTCGAATGAACATAGCGGGTTTTTGATTGAAGCTTAGAGTTTTAGACTATAAAGCCCTACTTCCCTAAAACCTCTTTAAGAGCGGCTAAACAGAAAAGAACTTTTTCACGTTTAGAGCTTTCACCCATTAAACCAATACGCCAAACCTTACCGGCT
>JBNJEY010000077.1:0-6643 GCA_051746325.1 Pseudomonadota bacterium | reverse complement strand
GCGACTAAGCGTAATCCTTTTATGGTGTTGGGATACGGTAAAATCGGCGGAATTGAGTTGGGATACGGTTCAGATTTGGATATCGTTTTTGTCTATGAAGGGCTTGACTCCAGTGCCCAGGCGGTCAGTCCAAAGGGTAAAACGTTAGATAACGCAATCTATTTTGTCAGAATGGGGCAGAAAATCATCTCGTTGATGACGACCTTAATGCCTTCTGGTGTCCTATATGAAGTGGATACGCGACTGCGTCCAAATGGCGCATCGGGCATGATGGTGGTCGATTTTGAAGGTTATAAAAGTTACATTGTCAATAAAGCCTGGACTTGGGAACATCAAGCTTTTGTTAGAGTGCGCCCGGTGGTGGGGGACGCTCAATCGGTGGCGGCATTTGAGCATTTCAAAACAGAATTTTTATGTCAGAAGCGCTCGATAGCCGATTTGCGAACCGAAGTGGTGGATATGCGCTTAAGAATGCAAAAGGAGTTGGATAAAAGCAATAATGAGCTGTTTGATTTAAAGCAGGGCAGAGGGGGTATTGTGGATATCGAGTTTATGGTGCAGTTTCTAGTGTTGGCTTATGCGCATCAATATCCAAAGCTATCTGTTTTTAGTGACAATTTAAGGATTCTCGAAACGATTGCCGAGGCTCAGTTATTGACTCAGCAAGAGGTGGATGGCTTGATTGAAGCGTATCAGGTTTACCGCTCTAAATACCATCGAGTGGCTTTGCAGAAAGAGAAAGCTTTGGTGGCCAGCAGTTGTTATCAACCGCAGCGAGAGGTGGTCAAGTCAATTTGGAATAAATTGATGTTAAGTTGATGTTTTTGCTAATACGATTTGATTTTTAAGTTGTTAACTTTGACTCTTACCAGGCCTGGTAATTTTAATTAGGCATTAAAAAAGCCCGCATATGAAGCGGGCTTTTTAATGCCTTACTGTTCTGGATTACGCAGAGTAGTAAAGTTCGAACTCGATTGGGTGCGTGGTGGCACGCAATTGAGTGACGTGCTCCATTTTCAACTTAATATAAGAATCAATCGTCTCATCAGTAAATACGCCGCTGTCGGTTAAGAAATGACGGTCTTCATCAAGAGCCTCTAGTGCTTCTTCAAGTGATGAACAAACTGTTTGGTAGGTTTCTTCCTCTTCTGGAGTTAGGTCATACAGATCTTTCTCAGAAGGTTCGCCAGGGTCAATCTTGTTTAAGATACCGTCAAGCCCAGCCATCATAGAAGACGCAAACGCTAGGTATGGGTTAGCCGTTGGATCTGGGAAACGTAACTCAACACGACGAGAACGCTCAGAAGGCGCATACGGAATGCGAATAGAGGACGAACGGTTAGAGCCAGAGTAAGCTAACAATATCGGTGCTTCAAATCCTGGAACCAAACGCTTATAAGAGTTGGTACCTGGATTGGTGAAGGCATTTAGTGCACGAGCATGCTTCATTAAACCACCGATAAACCAGATCGCTTCTTGAGAAAGCCCTGAATATACGTCACCGGCAAAGATGTTTTTACCGTCTTTAGAGAGAGACATATTGATGTGCATACCAGAACCGTTATCACCTACAATCGGTTTGGCCATAAAAGTCGCTGTCTTACCTAGAGCGTGCACGGTATTGTGTACAGCATACTTCAAGATTTGAACTTCATCCGCCTTAGCGGTCAAAGTGTTACCACCGACAGCTAACTCGCACTGACCAGCCGTTGCGACTTCGTGGTGGTGCGCTTCGATTTTTAAGCCCATCGCTTCTGCCATGGCACAGATGTCTGCACGCACTTCATGCAGTTGATCAACTGGAGGCACTGGAAAATAACCCCCTTTAATTCCTGGGCGGTGACCAATATTACCATTGCCGAAAACTTTTTCAGAGTTCCAAGACGCTTCCTCGGCATCGATTTTAACAAACGAGCCAGACATGGTTAAGCCCCAACGAACGTCATCAAAGATAAAGAACTCTGGTTCTGGACCAAAGAATGCCGTGTCAGCGACACCAGTAGACTTCAGGTAGGCTTCTGCTTTTTTAGCAATAGCACGAGGATCTTTTTCATAAGATTCCATGGTTGACGGATCAACAATCATGCAACGGATAATAATAGTAGGGTCATTGGTGAACGGATCCAATACAAAACCATCCGTCTGCGGCATTAGAATCATGTCAGAGTTATGAATGCCTTTCCAACCAGCGATAGAAGAGCCATCAAATGTTTCACCGTCAGTAAAGAAATCTTCATCAATCGCTGATGCAGGAATAGTGACATGCTGCTCTTTACCGTGTGTATCTGTAAAACGTAGATCTGCCCACGTTACCTCATTGTCTTTAATTAAGTCGAAAATCTCTTGAGACATTTTTCTATCCTTTTAAGGCTATATAATAAAAATTAAATCTTAGCTGATGGTAGCTTGAAACGTGCCAAAATTCCAATTATTTTTATTAAAAGTTTAACTTATTGAAATTAGGGCGTTTGATGTCACTTTTGCTATGATTCATTCTGGGTTGGTAGGGTGATAAAGTTAAAAATATTGGTGCAGTGCCTCTTTTTGGTGTGCACTCAGCGGTGAAAGGAGTTACCAAGTGGGGCTCGTGCTGTTATTATTTGTCGCTATATGACAGTTTTGTGACAACGGGCATTTAGGTTTTATGCATTTTGCCATTTGGTTGTCATATTGGGCACATATAATTCGCCCAGATTGTAAACCATTATCGAATTTAGTAGATCTTACCTGCAAGAGATAGGTTAAAAATATATGACAAACACTGTAAATAAAAGCTCGCGTACAGCTTTGCAAGCGGCTCTAACAGGGCCGGCATTCGAAAAGCGGATTCAGCGCAGAAATATAAAAGACAAGATTGCTAGGTGGGGTATATCCATTGGTGGTATAGGCGTGATTTTTTCAGTCCTATTGATTATGTTCTTTTTATTGTACGTCGTTATTCCCCTGTTTATCCCGGCGAGCGTTGAGGAGCATCAGCGTTATGATCTGCCGGGCGGTAATATTGAAAAGACCCTCTATTATGGCGTGGATGAATATAAATCCTCTGCAATGAGAATGACTGAGTCAGGTAAGTTAATCGGCTTTGATTTGGCGGATGGCAGTATTCAATTGACAGAAGATTTGCCATTGCAAGGCCAGGCAATCACCAGTTTCACGGTGGTGAATGAACTGCAAAGTCTGGTTGCCTTCGGCCTTTCAGAAGGTGGGGTATTGATTGCAAAATATGGTTACCAGATCAGTTACCCGAATAATCAACGCCTAGTCTCTCCTGAGGTGACTTATCCCTATGGTGAAGAGATTCTCCAGGTCAGTGATTCGGCCATTCAGTTTTTGACAGTGAGGTCTTTAGGCAGTGAGCTTAGAATGGCTTATCAGACTAAAGGCTCTAAGCGAGTCGTCATAAAATCCTTCTCTAAAACAGAGTCTATGTTCAGTGACTCAATCACTTTGGAAGAAGACTCATCAGTTGATTTTGAATCCACTATGAATCTAAATTGGTTATTGCTCGATAGCCTTGGACGTAACCTTTATGTAATCTCTAAAAAGGGCACGACAGACTACTACGACTTATCGGATGTAACCTCCCCTAGCCTATTGCAACATGTTGCCCTCGTTGATAATGCCGAAGAGCCAACGGTGATCCGCTTTTTATTAGGTGATTACTCCTTAATGATCGGTACTGATAAAGGCAATGTGCATCAGTGGTTCCCAGTACGTGATAGCGATAATATTTTTTCTTTGCAGCACATTCGTTCATTTGATGTCAGTGATTCGCCTATTCAATCGATTGGTATCGAAAAAGGGCGTAAAGGTTTTGCGGTCACGGATGCTGCTGGACAATTTAAGCTTTATAACTCAACGGCTGAACGTCATCTATCAACTCAGCAAGTTTCTCAAGTAGCAGCAGGCAAGGTCGTTATGGCGCCTCGTTCTAATGGCGCTTTAGTTGAAACGCAAGATGGTAAATTGGTTCAGTATGATATTGATAATGATCATCCTGATGTCTCCTTCTCAAGTTTGTGGAGTAAGGTTTGGTATGAGGGGTATTCAGAACCGACTTATACTTGGCAGTCCTCTTCGGCCAGTTCGGATTTTGAGCCGAAGTTCTCATTAGTACCGCTGACTTTTGGAACCATTAAAGCGGCCTTTTATGCCATGTTGTTTGCCGTGCCAATTGCCATTTTAGCCGCAATCTTCACCGCCTTTTTTATGGATAAGCAGACACGTCAATGGATTAAACCTACGGTTGAGATGATTGAAGCTCTACCAACGGTTATTTTAGGATTTTTGGCAGGTCTGTGGCTCGCGCCCCAGATGGAGGAGAACCTACCCGGCTTCTTTGCTCTTTTGATCGTGATTCCCGTCGGAGTGATTCTGTTTGGTTTTGGCTGGACACGACTGCCTAAAGCCATTCGTAACAGTGTACCGTTGGGAAAACGTGCGATTCTAATGATTCCAGTGGTGGTTTTTTTGGGATGGTTTGCTATGCAAATGAGTTCTCCGATCGAGAACGCTTGGTTTAATGGTGATATGCGTCATTGGCTAACCATCAGTGCTGGCATTGATTTCGATCAGCGTAATGCGATGGTCATCGGGTTTGCGATGGGCTTTGCATTGATTCCGACCATTTTCTCGGTCACTGAAGATGCCATCTATAATGTCCCGACTTATCTAGTCAATGGCTCGCTTGCTTTGGGTGCTAGTGGTTGGCAGACTCTGATTGGTGTGGTTATTCCGACGGCTAGCCCAGGCATTTTCTCAGCCATTATGCTCGGCTTTGGTCGAGGCGTTGGTGAAACCATGATTGTCTTAATGGCCTCTGGTAACACCCCTTTGATGGAGTTGAATCTATTTGAAGGTATGCGAACGTTGGCGGCCAACCTTGCTATTGAAATGCCAGAAGCCGCGGTCTCCAGTTCACATTATCGAGTTTTATTCTTAGCAGGCCTGGTTCTGTTTATTTTTACCTTTGTCTTTAATACGCTAGCAGAAGTCGTCAGACAGCGTATGCGACGTAAATACGGTTCATTGTAGGAGAGTCATAATGAAAGAATGGTTAAACAAAGGCGAACATTGGATCTGGTTAAGCGCCTCAGCGGTCAGTGTCAGTGTGGTACTGGTTTTGAGTCTATTAGCGATGATCTCCTATAAGGGGTTGGCGCATTTTTGGCCACATCCGGTCTATGAATTTAATATCGAGAGTGCTACGGGTAAATCCACGCGGATAGTGGGTGAACTACACGACTCTAAAAACAAAATCGTGCTTGAAGAGTCTGGTGTAAAGACATTGGTTCCACAACACCTCTTTAAAGTGGGTAACCGTGATGTTTTCGGAATTGATTTCAAATGGGTCAACTCTGAAAATATTCAGGGTGACATGACCGTCTTAGCGAAAGATGTTGTGGTCATTGAGCGTTTTGAGTACGGTCATGTTTATGGTCAGTTCGCCTCTTTCACTCTAAATGGCAAGACGATTACTGGTCCAGAGCAGATCCGTGCCGAATTACAGGCTCAGGTCAATCAAGGAAAAGCACTTCATTCCGCGATAACCTCGATTGAAAAATTTGATATGGGAGTCGTCAATAAGCAGATTGAAAACCTACGTTTTGAAGAGAAAAAGCTCCAGATTAAAGACGCCTTTACGCCAGAAGAGGACGCCCGTTTAGAAGAAGAGCGCGCAGAATTAGAAAAAACATTTGCCGCTTACCAAAGTGAGGTAAAACTTTTATATGATCAAAAAGAGACTTTAGGCGAAGTTGCACTCACCATTAGTAACGGTCAGACATTAAGGGTGCCCGTTGAGAACATCGTTCAGTTCTGGCAGCCTAATAATATGAGCTACGTTGAAAAGCTTGGTTTTTTCTTCAGTGCAATCGGTAGCTTTATCAGTGAGGACCCTCGTGAGGCGAATACCGAAGGCGGCATTTTTCCAGCCATGGTGGGTACTATTGTGATGGTCTTATTAATGACCGTGTTTGTAACACCAATGGGCGTGGTGGCGGCCATTTATATGCGCGAATATGCCAAGGATGGACCGGTACTGCGGTTGGTACGCATCTCTATTAATAATCTCGCAGGGGTTCCTTCCATTGTGTTCGGTATTTTTGGTCTTGGTTTCTTCGTCTATATTATAGGTGGCTCAATTGATGATTTATTTTACGGTTATGCACAACCCAGCCCAACTTTTGGAACACCCGGATTACTCTGGGCTTCTTTAACCATGGCTTTATTAACCTTGCCGGTGGTCATTGTCTCGACTGAGGAGGGTCTATCACGCATACCAATGTCTTTACGCGAAGGCGGGTTAGCATTAGGTGCCACCAAATTTGAAACGATCCGGAAGATTGTTTTACCGATGGCGACGCCAGCGATTATGACAGGATTAATTCTAGCCATTGCCCGTGCGGCAGGTGAAGTGGCGCCATTGATGTTGGTGGGGGTGGTCAAGCTCGCCCCCGAACTACCGATAGACACGGTGGCACCTTTTATCCATTTAGAAAACAAGTTTATGCACTTAGGGTTTCATATTTACGATGTCGGCTTCCAAAGCCCGAATGTTGAAGCGACACAACCATTGGTGTATGCAACCTCACTGCTACTGGTGATTATTATTGTGTCGTTAAACTTAGGCGCGATTACCATT
>JBNJEY010000076.1:0-6836 GCA_051746325.1 Pseudomonadota bacterium | reverse complement strand
AAGAGCAAGATATCTTATTGGATGATCTCCATATGATGAACGATTCGCATCAGCACTCTGAATCGACACCAGTGAATTCGACTCCCTCTCAGGCCAATCAGGAAGTCCCCATCGCTCATGTCAATAACCCGACAGAAACCGACTTTACGCCACTGGAGTATCCACTGGATCTAAAAGCCAGAGAGACGCAGTTGATTCTTGAGATGCTAAAACAAAATAGTGGGCATCGTCAAAAAACCGCAGAAGATTTAAATATCAGCCCCAGAACATTGCGCTATAAAATAGCTAAGCTTAAAGAGCTTGGCGTTGCTGTGCCTTAGGGTTTAAGAAAGTTTTAGAGGGTCTGAGCGGGGATAGAGAGCCTCTTTTGGCTCTCTGGTTATGCGTAAAAAACAGGGTTAACGGCCTGTTTTATTAAATCTTTAGGCGACTCACTAGGCCTGGTCAATTATTTGACGGTCAAATTGGCATATCAATTGCTATTTCTCAATAGCGAATTATGTGATAATGACAATAGTTCTAAATACTTGAATAGAATGTTCACCCTTATTTTGGAGTCATGGAATCTCATGAGTCAGATTGATACACAAAGTTTAATGTTGCAAATGCGGTCTTTAGCTGCGCAAGCGGGAACGATGCCGGTTGATAACGTTGCCAATATTAATCCAACAGATCAAGATACAGGCCAAGATAAGGTGGCGGGGTTTGCCGATCTATTGGCAAAGTCGGTTGAATCTGTCAGTGCTGAGCAGCATAAGTCGGGTGATCTGAAAGCGGCCTTTGAAAAAGGGGATGCCGATGTTGATCTGTCTGAAGTGATGGTGCAAGTTCAAAAAGCCAGCCTCTCTTTCCAAGCAATGACCCAAGTTCGTAATAAGCTGGTAGAAGCTTATAAAGATGTTATCCATATGCCATTATAACTTTGGTTAATTCCTGAAAAGATGAATGTCCTTACTTAGAATTGAAGAAGAGTCGCAATGGCCGAACAGCAAGCCTCCATGAATAATACTCTGAATACTCAGCCTCCTTTGAGCGCGAGTTCGACGCTATTAAATAATTTAACCTCTCTTACGGTCGCCAAACAAGTTAGTTTAGTGATTACCCTAGCGGCAACGGTTGCGTTGGTTGTCGGTATTTTATTATGGTCTCAAACTAAACCGTATACTCTTCTATTTGGCAGTGTTGATGCCAAAGATCTCACTGAAATTGTCCAAACCCTAGACCAGCAAGGCGTCAAATATCAAATTGATCACACCAGTGGTGGCATTTTGGTGCCTTCTGATTTAGTGCACTCTCTTAGGTTAAAACTGGCTGCTGCAGGTTATCCTAAGGAGGCGGCCACTGGTTATCAACTATTGGATGTTGAACAAGGTTTTGGAATCTCTCAGTTTAAAGAGACCACGCAATACCACCGCGCCCTAGAGGGCGAGCTCGCCAAGTCTGTCGCATCATTAAATTCTGTTAAGTCTGCCCGTGTTATGTTGGGTCTACCGAAACGCTCGGTCTTTGTGCGTAAGGTACAAAAGCCCTCGGCTTCTGTTGTGGTAAAGCTCTATTCTGGACGGAGTCTGAATGAAGAGCAGGTCAGTGCCATTGTTCATATGGTCTCATCCAGTGTGCCTAATATGGAAACCGCTTCGGTGACCGTAGTCGATCAAAAGGGGAGCTTGCTTACTAGCCATACCGCCAGTACCGGTATGAATATGAGTATGAAGCAGCTTGACTATACTCGCACAGTTGAAGAGACGCTTTCACAACGAATTGTAACGTTACTCTCGCCGATTGTCGGCGGTCGAGGCAAAGTAAGAGCACAGGTCACAGCTGAGTTGGACTTTACCCAACAGGAGCAAACACGTGAAAATTATGAGGCGGATCCTGATGCGATCCGTTCAGAGCAAGCCTTAACAGAGATTAACCGCAATGAGGGTCCGACGGGCATTCCGGGTGCCTTAACGAATCAACCACCTCGTGCGGGTTTAGCGCCTGAAGAAGGGTATACATCGGGTAAAGATCCTAACTTAAAGAGCTCAAGCGAAAAGACAACGATTAACTATGAGCTTGATAAGACCATTAGCC
Source organism: Pseudomonadota bacterium (assembly GCA_051746325.1). Classification (GTDB taxonomy): domain Bacteria; phylum Pseudomonadota; class Gammaproteobacteria; order Thiomicrospirales; family Thiomicrospiraceae; genus Thiomicrorhabdus. Next base: position 4,760 of record JBNJEY010000076.1, on the reverse strand, counting down.
ATATTAAAAATTCTGTTGGCAATATTCACCGCCTGTCGGTTGCGGTGGTCTTAGATGATAAAACAAGTTTAGATGAAACAGGTTTATTCGTGCGCACAGCTCTGACAGAGGATGAGCTATTACGTTTTCGTCGTTTAGTCAGTGATACGGTCGCCCTCGATGAAGCGCGTGGTGATACTTTGAGCATCGTCAATGCGTCTTTTATGGTGCCCCCTGTTGAAGAGATGGAGGCGACTCCTATTTGGCAAGAATCTTGGTTCTGGGATTTAATTAAGCAACTGCTCGCAGGGCTCGCAGTTCTTATTATTATCTTTGGTGTGATTCGACCTCTTCTAAGAGACCTTTTGAAAAAGCAAGAGAGTTATCTGGAATACCCGGAAGATGTGCCCGAGGAAAATGAAGAGCTTGAAAATGTAGATGAAATATCTAGGGCGCTCGAGCAAATGAGTCAAGACGTTGAGTTAACGGCGATGGATACAGATCGCACCTCAGAAGCTGAGCATGAATTATTAGAAAAAGTAAGAGCCATTGTTGCCGCAGATCCAAAAGTGGCGGCTCATGTGATTAAACAATGGATGACAGGAAAGTAGTATGCCAGACTCAAGGATTGAAGAAGTGGGCGAAGAGAAAACGATTTCTAAGTTAGATAAGGCAGCAATTTTACTGCTCTCTCTGGGCAAGGATTCTGCTGCTAAGGTTCTAAAAAATCTCAATCCTAGAGAGGTTCAGCAAATTGGTTCGGCCATGACGTCTGTGGAAGGGGTTACACATAGCCGCATTAATAGAGTCATGAAGTCTTTTATAGAGGAGTTGGGCGATGATGCCTTAGGTATCGATCCGAGCGAATTTGCACAATCTCTAATGGCGGATGCGTTAAGTGAAGGGGGCGGGCATCTTATGGATGCGGCTCTGCTGGGTGATCAAGTCAAAGGCTTGGAGGCACTCAAATGGCAGCACCCATCCACGATTGCAAATATGCTGCGCAATGAACATCCGCAGGTGGTGGCGATTGTACTCTCCTATTTTGATTCGGACCAAGCGGCAGAGGTGTTGCGCGGTATTCCTCAGCGTTTCCAATCAGAGGTCATCTACCGTATTGCGACTCTAACGACCATTCAGCCTCGGGCACTATTTGATTTAAACAGTGTTTTAGAGAATGCTTCGAGTGATGGTGAAGGTGGAAAGTTAGCAAGCATTGGTGGCGAGAAGCGCGCGGCTGAAATCTTGAATATGGTCGGCGGTGGCATCGATACGAGAATTTTAGATGATATTGCCTCTGAACACGAAGATGTCAGTAAAGGTATACAGGACAAGATGTTTGTCTTTGATGATATTAGTGGTATTGATGATCGTGGAATTCAGACCCTTGTGGGTGAAGTGCCGAGCGATATTCTTATTGTTGCGCTTAAAGGCGCCGATACGGCCCTTAAAGAGAAGTTTTTGGGTAATCTCTCTAAGCGTCAAGGGGATATTATGCGAGATGATCTTGAGACAGGGCCGCCTGTTAAACTCAGTGCCGTGGAAGACGCACAGCGCACCATTATTCAGACGGTACGTCGTTTAGCCGATGAAGATAGATTGATGATGCCTGGTGGTGGAGAGGAGTTCTTGTAAGTGGCTGATTCAATATCGCAAAAGAACGACTCTTCAAAAGAGGCTGTGCTGACAAAGTTGGTCTCATCCGCCAATATACAATCGCCAAAGATTGAAACATGGCAGATGCATGACTTTAATCAAAAAACAGTGGAACTGCCTCCAGAATTTTCAGAAGAGGTGCTGCAAAAAGCTGAGCAACGACTGCAACCAGAGTTGCAAAAAAAAGCCGATTTACTTAAGAAAGATGCCTATGACGCAGCCTATAAAGAGGGTTATAAACTTGGTCTTGCCAAGGGTTTAGATCAGGGCTTAGAACAGGGTACAGCTCAAGGGTTAGAGAAACAGGTTCAGATCTTTGAACCCAAATTGACGCAGTTCGAACAAATTCTTGAGATGTTACAGGCCCCCTATCAAAAAATTGAAAAACAGGCCTTGTCGGATCTTGTTTCGTTAGGTCTGCATATCACCAAGCAGGTCATTAAAACGGAAGTGGCACAGGACAAAGAGTGGATTCTAAAGTCTGTTGAAGAAGCTGTTGGACTCCTGCCGGATGATTCAGCCGCCATTAAGGTTGAACTACACCCAGAAGATTTACAGTTGCTTAAGGAGTTCAAGCCCGCTATCACTGACCGATGGCAGCTTAAGGGCAATGCTGAATTAGTCTTGGGCACCTGTTTAATTAAGCAACAAAACTCTTCTGTTCTGAATAGCTGGCAGGATCGTTTTGATGAAATTTCTAATGATCTACTCTCCCGAACGAAGCACTCTGAGGTTTCTTAGCCACTCATCACGAAGGTCATTAAGCTTATGGATTATGCTGAGTCTTTAAATCTCTCTCTCCAAGAACAACTCAAACAGTTAAATGAAACGCTGATAACCCCTAGCTCTGTAAAGATTGCCGGCCGTCTGGTCCGCATGGTGGGCATGACCTTAGAGGTGGTTGGGACGTTTGCGCCTATCGGTTCTCGTTGTCAAATTCTAAGCCATGATCTGCCCTCTATTGAAGCAGAGGTGGTCGGTTTTAATGACGATCGATTGTTTTTAATGCCGATTGGAGATACGCATGGCTTGTCACCCAATGCTCGCGTTCTCCCAATGGAAGGGGGTGTTAAGGTGGGCGTTGGTATGGCCATGTTGGGTCGAGTGGTGGATGGTGCTGGACGGCCTTTAGACAGTTTGGGATCCATTACGGTGGAGAAATATGTCTCTCTTGCCGGTGAGCGAATTAACCCCCTTAATCGTCATCCGATTACTGAAATTCTTGATGTCGGTGTTAAAGCCATTAATGGGCTTTTGTCACTCGGGCAAGGCCAGCGTGTTGGTTTAATGGCGGGTACTGGTGTTGGGAAAAGTGTCTTATTAGGCATGATGACTCGCTATACCAGTGCGGATATTGTCGTTGTCGGCTTAATTGGCGAGCGTGGTCGAGAGGTGAATGAATTTGTACGCCATAATCTCGGCGAGGAAGGTTTAAAGCGTTCAGTGGTTGTAGCGACGCCTGCAGATGATGCACCTTTGATGCGCTTGCACGGCGCCATGTTAGCGACTGCAATTGCGGAATATTTTCGTGATCAGGGGTTGAATGTCTTGCTGTTAATGGACTCCTTAACCCGTTTTGCACAAGCGCAACGTGAGATTGCATTAGCCGTTGGCGAGCCCCCAGCGAGCAAAGGTTATCCTCCTTCGGTGTTTGCAAAACTTCCACAGCTGGTGGAAAGGGCTGGCAATGGAAGTGCCACTTCGGGTTCTATTACGGCAATTTATACCGTATTGGCAGAAGGCGATGATCAGGCAGATCCTGTCGTTGATTCGGCGCGTGGCGTATTGGATGGCCATATAGTCTTATCGCGTGAAATTGCCGATAGTGGTCGTTATCCTGCGATTGATGTGGAGTCTTCAGTGAGCCGTGTCATGGTTGATATCGCGTCCAAACATCAGTTAGATCAGGCGCGTAAATTTAAGAAGTTATATTCTAGCTATCAGCAGAACAAAGATTTAATCAATGTCGGTGCTTACCGAAAAGGTGCTGATCCGCTTATTGATGCCGCGATCGCTAAGCAGCCTGATTTAAATGCTTTTTTATCACAGGATATTTCAGAAAACTTTTCTATTGAAGCCTCTCTCTCAGCACTGAATAAAGCATTAATCTCTTAGATTTCTCTTAGATTATTAGGTAACCATAAATCATGTCCTCTAGAATTAATAGAATGCAGAAACTAGAAGAGTTGGCAGGCATTGAGTTAGATAAAGCCGCACAGACTTTGACTGTTATACAGGGCCAGCATACCGATGCTTTGGCTCAGCTTGAGGCATTAACCAGTTATGCCCAGGAGTATGGGCAGGTTCCTGAGCATCAAACGGTGTCAATTTCACCTATAGCGTTACAAACACGCCATGCATTTGGTGAAAAACTTGGGCAGGCGGTAGTCGCTCAAACAAAGCACGCTGATGAGTTAGTGAAAACGGTCGAGTTTGCACGACAGGCCTGGTTGGAAAAGCGTGTCAGGGTCAAAGCGCTGCAAGCTTTATTGGATAAGCTGAAGTTAGGAGCTCAAATCAAACTGAATAAGCAGGAGCAGCATCTGATGGATGAATTAGCAACGCAGGGTGTTATCTCCAGAAGAGCTGAATTTAGGCTCTAATATTGAATTTTGATTGAATTTTTATTTTTATGGGTATTGGGCATGTGTTTTGCTTATTCAGAGATAACTGAAATGCTAGGATGAGAGTCTAATATGCTAAGCACAAACCAATCAACGCACATAGAGCACGCTTCACAGGGTGCTGTAGTCTCTAAGTCCGAGTCTAAATCTGAGTCTAAGGCAGGTAGTGACTTGCCTGAAAAGAGCAGCTTTTCAAAGCTCTTCTCTTCAATGAAAGTGGCGACTACCTCTGAAGTTTCTGTCAGTACGGCTTCTGCCGCGAACACCCCTGCTGTTACCGGCGAGGATTCGGCTGAATTAATGGCTTTTCCTCAGGTGAGTGAGTCAGAAGATGTGACCTTATCTGTTATGCAGCAATTGCCAACTTCAGGGGTCGCATCTGATCAGGCTGGCAGTAACTTATCAGACGGCTTAAGCTTGCCTGATTCGCAGAGTGCACCCTTATCTACACTGCAACCGTTGCCAGTATCAGAGATCGCCTCTAATCAGGCTGGCGGTAAT
>JBNJEY010000075.1:0-6852 GCA_051746325.1 Pseudomonadota bacterium | reverse complement strand
AAGTTTTGATAGCTCGGATTGTCCTCAAAAATAATGGGGGCGCCTTCGGTGGTGCTATTATCAACTAAGACATTAACCTTATAGTGGCTGAAGAAACCAGGCATCTCCTCACTTTGATTGCCCATCGATTTCTTCTCAATGGCATATTTATAAATCAACTCAGAGTTATCGATAATATCTTGCGTAATTTTTTCAATAAACTTAATGACATCCTGGAGTGCCTGATACTCTGTCTGCAGTTTTTTGGCATATTGGGTGATGGTCATTTGCGAGACTTCACGGTTAAGCTGTTTTACTTTTTCGCGACTCGCTTTCTGCCAAGTAGGAATTTTGAGCAACATCTCTTTTAAATCGTTTTGAATCTCTTCTACCACCTTAGTGATGGCTTTCTGCTCTTCTTTAGGGAGCTGCTCAAACTCTTCTGGGGAGAGGACCTTATTGTCTTTTTTTGGGCCAAGCGTCCAACCGGTTGGGTTACGCAACATAATGATATTGTTTTTTTCGGCTTTATCTGCAATTTCACCAAATGCTCTATCTTCTAGTTGGGTATATTCATCTTGAATTGCTTGCCTGGAGGTGCGGTATTCATTGCTTTCAAAAGTGGACGGAATAGCCAGTAAAATATCTTCGATGAATTGATTCATCTCTTGCTGTAGCTTAAGGCCGATGCCTTTGGGTAACTCCAAAATAACCGGTTTGTGAGGTTGTTCAAAATTATGGATATAACACCAGTCCGAAGGTGGTTTGGCAAGTGAGGCCTCTTCTGCCAATAACTCTTTAATGGTGGTGCTTTTCCCCAATCCGGTGGAACCCAATACATAAAGGTTATAACCTTCGTAGGGAATGCCTATACCGAATTTTAGTGCCTCCATGGCGCGCGACTGACCAAGGTGTTCGGTCATCACTTCCAACTCATCAGAGGTCTTAAAGTTTACTTTTGACAGATTACAGGCATGGTACAAAGCTTGATTAGCTACTTTTAAACTTGTTACGAAATCTTGATGTTTACTCACTGCCTGTTTACTCATCCATTCCTCCAGTCTGTACTATTGATTTAACCATTAAAACAATCAATCTAATGCGATTGTTGTTTTTAAATTCTAATCCTAAAAAGAATAACTTGTAAGCCTTATGCAAAAATCAGCTAAGTAAATGGTTTTTATAAGCGCAAGGGTTAACTCAAATCAATATTTTAAGAGAGAGGGGGACGGCATGTGTTAAATTTTAAGTGGTCCGTTTGAACCGTTTTAATATTAGAGGCGCGCTTAGAGAAAATATTTTACGAATCTTTTCCAATCTTAAGATATTATCTATTAATAAGAGATTTACAGAGGTATGTAGAGTGCAAATCCACCAGGCCTGGCTGGATTAAAAAGAGCGGGTACAAAAGCGACTTTTGCCAAAAAGAGTCTTAAGTTTTTAAGAGCGCCTTACGATGCTGATTACGACCCACTAGAACCAATCCCAAGCCTCCGATCATCAGTGCGGCGGCAATCATAAAGCGCAGGGTAATGGGCTCATTTATTAACCAGGCCGCGCCAAAGGCCGCTAATAAGGGTACTGATAGTTGAGCTGCTGACGCTAAGCTAGAGGAGATTCTGGGTAGAGCCTTATACCAAAGGATATAACCCAATGAAGAGGTAACGCCGCCAGAGAAGAGTGCCATAGCGATTCCTGTTGCGGTTAAGTGTATATGTTCGATAAACGCTAGACTCAGCAAACTGGCTAAAATAACCATTGGTAAGGTGCGATAAAAATTATAGGCGGTGTCTCTTAATGGGCTCAGCGAACGTCGACCATTTAGACTATAAAGTGCCCAGGTATAAGCCGAAATCACGACCATGAGCAAACCCCACCAAGAAGGGGTGGTCAGCTTAGGATAAACTAAGTACAAGAGCCCGATTAAGGCCAAGGCTGCACCGAACCACTCTGCACCATGCAATTTATCGCCATTGCGCAGAGCATAGCCAATCATGGTCAATTGCACGACCGAAGCCAGTAGCAGAGCACCCGTGGCGGTACTGATTTCGACATAACCGTAAGAGAAAGTGATGGCGTAAACAAATAAAATAAACGCCGCTTTCCAACTACCTTTATCCTTTTTATTGACCAGCATCTGCGGGCTATTCTTTGTTCGCTGACCCAGTGCTTGTCGCCAACCCATCCAACTCATGACCGCAAATAGAGTGACCGCTCCTGAGGCAAGTCGCAAGCTAGTGAAGCTGACAGGATCAATCCAGCCGCCATCTAAGGCCCAGCGACAAAGAACGGCATTGGTGGCAAAGGCGATCATAGCTAGCAAGGTTAGTAGGGTCGTTTGGGCAAACAGCGCAGGGGTCATAAAAGTCCTATAGAATTGATTGAGGTAGTGCAAAAACAGTTGTCTATGTTAGCCCAGCGGTATAGCAAGAAAAGAGTTTTGTCGTGATAATGTCCGCATCTCCCCAAGCGTGTAGCGAACTCTTAAGGGTTGGTTTATTGGGAGAAGATCAGAGGATTCCCTGCTCTATCCCCTGATAATAAGCAGTGCGAGATAGGGCGTGATATTAAAGACCAGAAAAAGTAATTTAAACAAATCGAGAAAACGGTACAGAATCTCGGTGAATCCCTCTCTCTTTTGGAATCGGAAACCAGAAACTTTGTATGCGATAGAGTAAATCTGGCGCAAGCATAAATAAAACTGTCCATAATATTAGGATGCCGCCATTAAGGATGCTACTCAACATGAACAACTGGGTCAGTGCTTGTAACTCCATATTTTAACCTTTATTTTAGTTATCTAGCAGAGTCCCATAAATTATTTTATGGCACTGTTTTTATGTTTTCTATGTTAACTTATCGTTTATTCAGTTGTTATTCTCTATTGTCGATGGGAGATTTAATATTGATTTTGCTTTATTTAAGGATATTGGCTACCCCTTAAAAGCAAAAGCCAAAAAATCGAGTCACACTCTGGTGACCGATTGTAAGTCAATTGCGTGAACCATGCAAAATGGCTAAAGAAGTACTAAAATAGCAACTACTAAAATAGTTCTAATTATTTGAGAAGGATAGATCATGTCAGAGACCACTGTTAATGTTCAAGCTGTGAAGGATTATTTATTGAGCCTGCAAGAGGACATTTGTCGTCAAATGGCCGAAGAAGATGGCTCAATGGAGTTTATTGTCGACGAATGGGAGCGAGAAGGTGAAGAGGGCGTTATGCGCCTAACCGGCGGTGGTCGTACCCGAGTGATGGAAGGCGGTCAAGTCATTGAAAAAGGCGGCGTTAACTTCTCACATGTGAGAGGTCAAAATTTACCTCCGTCCGCGACTGCTCATCGTCCTGAATTGGCTGGACGCTCCTTCCAGGCCTTAGGGGTTTCTTTGGTTATTCATCCTCGTAATCCCTATGTGCCGACTTCTCATGCCAATGTGCGTCTTTTTATCGCTGAAAAAGAGGGCGAGGCTCCCGTTTGGTGGTTTGGCGGCGGCTTTGATTTAACTCCTTATTACCCCTTTATAGATGACATTCGGCATTGGCACTTACAATCAAAAGCGGCTTGTGCGCCTTTTGGAGATGCCATCTATCCGATATATAAAAAATGGTGTGATGAATACTTTTATCTAAAGCATCGCAATGAAACGCGAGGTGTGGGTGGTTTATTCTATGACGATTTAAATGCAGAGAGTTATGGTTGGGATTTTGACAAGTGCTTCAGCTTTATGCAATCGGTCGGTGATCATTTTATTAAAGCCTATCGTCCGATTGTTGCGCGTCGTAAAACCATGGAGTATGGCGAGCGTCAAAAAGAGTTCCAACTCTACCGCCGAGGTCGTTATGCCGAATTTAACCTGGCATTTGATCGTGGCACCATCTTTGGTTTACAAACTGGTGGGCGTACTGAGTCTATTTTAATGTCGATGCCCCCCGTTGTAACTTGGAAATATGACTATCAACCAGAACCCGGCACAGAAGAGTCTGAAATCTATAATTTTCTTGCACCCAAAGATTGGTTAGCAGAGTTAGGCTAGTCGATGGATAAATTACGGGTCGATAAGTGGTTATGGGCCGCGCGTTTCTTTAGAACGCGCGGTGTCGCTCTGGATGCGATTAAAGGAGGAAAAATTGAACTGAATGGTTCCAAACCTAAGCCTAGCAAGACCTTAATGGTCGGTGATAAACTTAAGATTACCCAAGTGCATCGCAAGATTGAAGTCACGGTGTTGGTCGTGAGTGATAAACGCGGTTCTGCCGAACAGGCGCAAAGCCTCTACCAGTTGGACAGTGAACTCTTAAATCAGACGAAACCGACCGCAGATATGGCGCTCGTAGGTTATCGCAAAAAAGGGGCAGGCCGCCCCACTAAACGAGATCGCCGTAAAATTCACCAATTTTCTGATTTTGAATAACTTGCCTTTTGTCCTCTACCAGAAGGTGTCGCATAAGCTCTTAGCTTCGTTTGCAGTACGACACTCTTCATTATTCTTGATTATCCAGCCTGAGGAGTTGCCATGAGGCAATACACCCTTTTTTATGATTCGCTACTAGCGGATGTTTTTGAATCGGAACTTAAACCGCTATTGCAGGAGTTTGAATGTAAATGTGATTTTGTCGCTTATGATCGCCACTCCTTACCGACTTTAGCTGAAAACACGCAAGTATTGATCTGGTTATCTGACGAAGATCTTTATGATCTCTTGCCACAGGCGGTGCAACAGAAGTGGCATATTGGTTTTATTCCACACCCTGAAATGAAGCGTGCCATTAAGACCTTTTTTGTGCCTAAAAAAATGGAAGATGCCATTGCCGCTATCCTGGAAGTGGAAACACCGGTTTTGGCCGACTTGATGTATTGCAACGAGCAACTCGTGCTCGGATCGGTATTGCTCGGAAATTCAGATATTATGGTGCCGGCAGCGCGTATCGAAAAGAGCATTTGGAATAAAATTAAACACTTTGGTACCTTAGCCATAAATTTAAGTAAATCACATTTATCTGCTTATCGCTTAGAAACGGCTAAGCAAACCGTTATCAGCACAGCGGCGCTGGGTGTTAGCGTCGTTTATCGTCCAGATGGTAGCGATTTTACCAAAAGGGTACTGCCTAAATCTTTACATGATGAAGCGCGCTTGGAGGCCATTATTTTCGCGCCGAGAAGCGTTGTAGAGGTAGCGCGCTTTTTATTCGTCAGTATTTTCGCTCAGAAGACATCAAGCAACTCATTACCCGATTATTTAGGGCATCTCAAAACTGAACAGTTAACGATTAGCGGTTCAGAGGCACTTGATTATAGTATTGATGGCAGGCATTTGTGTGCTGAGCAAATTCAAATTTCTATTCAGGAAAATGCACTGCTTGTTTTAAGTGCCGACTTACCCGAAAAGCCCAGTCGTCAGGATGAGAAGGAAACGGTTAGAATGACAGGCTTGCCTAAAGGGCAAGCGGTTGATGAACTCATCAATCGACGCTTACCTTGGATTCACCATACTGATCAAGAGGAGGTGAAAGAGACATTTGTTCTCTTAAAAGAGAATGCGCGCACTTCAGAAACCTATTTGGTATTGATGGTATTGTCGACTTTATTGGTCACGATTGGTCTGTTTGCCAATTCGGCACCGGTGATTATTGGTGCGATGATTTTAGCGCCCTTAATGGCACCTATTATTTCACTTTCTATGGGGGCCTTGCGTCAAGATGGTGATTTGGTGACTGAGAGTAGTAAAACTTTAGTCATTGGCATTGCCGTCGGGCTTTTCTTCGGTACGCTACTCACATTAATGATACCTCTGCAAAGCATTAATCACGAGATTGGGGCACGCCTCAGCCCGACAATTTTAGACCTAGGGGTCGCAATTGTTTCCGGTATTGCAGGCGCTTATGCCAATGCCCGTTCAGAAGTTGCAAAAAGCTTAGCGGGAGTCGCGATTGCGGTGGCATTAGTACCGCCATTGGCCGTGTCCGGCATGGGCATTGGTTGGTTGGATTGGCAAGTGTTTTCGGGGGCTTTTCTGCTTTTCATGACCAACTTGGTGGGTATTATCTTAGCAGCGGGCGCCACTTTTTTGGTGATGGGGTTTAGCCCTTTTCACCTAGCCAAAAAGGGCATACTGCTGTCAGCTGTCTTTGCGCTTGTGGTAAGTGTCCCTTTGGTCCTAGCCTTTACCAGCATGGTAGATGAACAGCGTATTGTGCATACATTGGAAGGTTGGAAAACCAATGGTATTGAGATTAAGGATGTCAAAATCCGTAAAGGCACACCCACCTATGTTTCGGTTAAATTGCTCTCAGATATCTCTTTACAGACCGCACAGATTGATCACGTTAAGCAACAGATGGAAAAATTATTGGGTCAAAATATACGTCTTGAAGCAACGATTGCGGTGGTTAGATAAGTTCATTAGAAAGACAAGTTATTAGTTGAAACAGCGAGTTTTTATCACGATAGGTGAAATATGTCCTTTATGACTTAATAAGTTAGCAAGTTAAATACGGATAAAAACGCATTTAATTTGATTATGTATGACATATTTATTAATATCTATATTTTTACTCAATGGATAGAACGTTATGAAAAAAGTGCTTTACTCTGCAATCTTTGGTTTAACCACCCTTCACGCTATAAATGCGCATGCAGCCGACACTGGTGACTTAGGGATGGCGGTCAATTATGGCTTAATTTCTGGCCCCGCTTTAGAACTTACTTACCCAATTAATGACCTGTTTCAAGTGCGTGGCGCGTTGTCGGCTGGTATGGGCTTATCTGAAAATACTGACGATACCGATATTGTTTATGATGTGGAAGCCGATGGCGGTATTCACCGTTTAAGTATGGATTACCATCCGTTTGCAGGCACTTTCTTTATGTCTGC
>JBNJEY010000074.1:0-6862 GCA_051746325.1 Pseudomonadota bacterium | reverse complement strand
CATTGATATCACGTACAGTGCCCACAAAAGAGACTACCGCGCCAATATCCTTGTGGCCTGCTCGAAGCTGTGCATTTTCGGTCGTTAAATCAAAATCGGCTTGCTGAATTTTAATAAAGGGATAGAGCCCTACCGCATTACTCATTGTCTTTAGCCACCTGTAACCGGAGGAAAAAAGGCTACTTCATCACCCGATTTTATAGCCGTTTCACGTGAAGCAATATTATGATTGACCGCGACCTGTAAATTAGCGTTCTCAAGCAGAGCCTGTTTCCAATGATCACCACGCAGCGCTAACTCTGAAATAAGAGCACCAACGGTAGAGTGTTGTGCAGGTAGCTGTTCATTTGCCTGTCCCAGCACCTCTCTAAAACTCGCAAAGTATAAGATATTTACCATCTAATTTTCCTTTCACTAAATCCATTTTAAACAAAACTCAATAACCGGCGATTGAACCAATAGAGCTTTAGCCCCCCAGCTCAACCATCTGTCTAAACTCTATATTATGAACATTCTCATTAAAGAAATGCTTTTCTGGTTTATTAAGCAACGCATCTATAATCATCTGTTGCAGTGCTTCGTCGGTAATACCTTCACGCAGTGGTGTCCGTAAATCCACAGAATCTTCCTGACCTAAACAGAGTGCCAAAACGCCCTTCGCCGTCAAACGTACGCGGTTACAACTCTCGCAGAAGTGCTCCGATACCGCTGAGATAACGCCAATGCGGGTGCCCGTGTCGCCAATTACAAAGTTACGAGACGGCCCATCATGACTCTTACCTGAGGAGGGGATTAAATCCTTGCCAATATGCTTTTTAATACGTGCTAGGATTTTATCTGCCGGATAGTGTTGATCCATCATACTTACGCCTGCAGGTCCAATCGGCATCGTTTCGATAAAACGTACTTCAACCCCTTTCGCCAATCCGAAATCAACCATCGATTCAATCTCGTCATCGTTAGTACCTTTCATAACCACCATATTGAACTTAACGGGCTTCATGCCGATTTCTAATGCCTTATCCACCCCCGCCAATACTTTCTCTAAATCGCCACCGCGGGTAATATGATTAAAACGCTTGGGCTTTAACGAATCAATAGAGACATTAATACGGCTCACACCCGCTCTATGTAACGCTTCAGCTTCACGAGCTAGATGATGTGCATTGGTAGAAAGTGCAATGTCCTCTAGCCCTTCAAAATGGCTTATTTTTTCTACTAGGGATGAGAGCTTTTTGCGAACTAAAGGCTCTCCACCCGTCAGACGCACCTTAGCGACTCCTAGATCAACGAAGGCTTTAATAATGCGAGCAAGCTCATCATAAGAAAGGTACTCGGTATGTCGACCTTCAGGATGCACACCCTGCTCAGGCATACAGTAATCACATCTATAGTTACATTTGTCTGTTACAGAAACTCGAAGGTAGTTGATTTTTCGCATAAAAGGGTCAATTAATTCATTTCGCATAGGGCAACCATTATTAAGTTTTGTCAGGCGTTATATCCTGGAGGGAATAACGCTATTCTACCCTGTTTCAATATTAGAATTCAATTATTTATTGAACCATTAATGACATTAACCATAGGAATTAAAAGGGGATTTGTTAAATTTTAGAGATAAAAAAACCCCATCATGAAAATCACAACGGGGTTTTAAGACCAGGTAGTTTGTGTGTTAAACGACGGCTTAGCCGTCACTCAACCACTATAAACTACATTCCAGAGTGACCAACACCTGGCTTGGTTTCGTGCATACGCTGAGGAACGTTGTACTGCGGCGTTCCATCAGGTAATTTACGTGCTTGACGGAACTCAGTTGGATCACCGCTACCGTTACCACCAACCTGCTCATCAGGACAGTTAGTCATACAACGTTCGTTATGAATAACTGGACGGTGATCACAGAAGAAGTTACCTTGGTTAGGCATATACTTGTTCATCTTCATCAGCATTTCAGAGTTGAAGAAAGTATCATAGTCCAACTCATTGCCTTCATCATCAATCTTGATGTAGTTAGACTGAAGAATATAACCTGTCATTCCTAGGTAACCAGCATCGCCGATATATGAAGCGTTTGGCGTCCAGAAAGGCATAGTACGACGGATATAATCAAAGATTGTTGACGCATAAGGCCAGTAGTTACCAACCGACTTCATCGGTGCAGAATCAGTGAAACTAGATGTTACTAAATTTTGATCAACCGCTAGAGGTAGATAACCCTTAGCCCCTTCACCAAAATCACCGTGACACATACCACAGAACTGAACATAAACCTGACCACCTTCTTCAACGGTCATCCCTACGTCAGGCGCTGGTAAACCTTTACCATCACCATCAACAATGATCTGCCATTTTTCTAAAGCTGATTCAGCGATAGGCGTACCGAACCCTTTTGCAACGAATGAAGAATCATTGTGGTAGTTCTTAGCAACACTTTCGTGTACATCAGTGAATGCCGCAGGAATCTTACACTGAGCATTACCGTGGTTACCACCATCAATACTGTCATCCACTTCGAAAGAGTATGGGTTGGCTGGATCTAGCTTACCCACTAATCCGTGACGACCATGAGTTGCATCTGCACCCAAAATCGATTCGATAACTTCTTTATCTAGGTATTTACCGTCCGCTTTTTTGATAATTTCTGCATAGTCTGCAGCATACTTACCATCAATTTTGTCACCAGCATTGCCGTCCGAATTACCAGACATAGCAAGTGCTGAACCAGAGAATAGTATTGCAACAGAAGCTGCAACTAATGTTTGCTTAGTATTGAACATTTTCAATCATGCCTCCGTTTTTACCTTCATCCCAACCGTGTACTCTCCACGTTACCATCGCTGTACGGTGATAAACGTTATTAGTACCTTCCAATTTACGCATTTGCGGCATTGGAGGCTGAACATAGCCAGTTTCATCTGTAACACGACTCATCAAGAATGATTCTGAACCATCCCATTCCCATTCCATTTCGAAACGAGTCCAAGCTTTGTCCAATACCACTGAAGTGAAGTGAGCTTCTTTCCAGTTTCTACCACCGTCAGTTGAAATATCAACATGAGCAACTTTACCACGACCAGACCAAGCTAAACCACGGATGTAGTATTTACCTGGACCTTGCATTTTGAAATCAGGAGAGGGGTAAGTAATAACTGAGTTCGCTTCCATATACCATGAGAAACGTTGCGCAGTACCATCAGGCATAAGCTCTGTGTACTTAGACGTTTCTTCACGGTGCTGCATAGGAACATCATGAACCATAATACGACGTAGGTACTTAACCCACATATTCGCTTCACAACCAGGAACAACCAAACGGATTGGATAACCCTGCTCACGACGAAGTGCTTCACCGTTTTGTGCATATGCGATGAAACAATCATCCATTGCTAGATCAACAGGCAGTGAACGAGCCATACCTGAGGCATCAGCACCTTCAGGAATGATCCACTTACCTTCAGGCTTAATACCCGCTTCTTTCAACAGATCAGATAGACGAACACCTGTGTATTCAACACAAGACATCATACCGTGAGTCCACTGAACAGAGTTCAACTGAACCCCTTTCCACTCAAGTGCACCGTTAGCTGGACACTCAACGAAGTGAATACGTGAAACGGAAGGGAAACGCTTAAGATCATCCATAGTGAAGATTAAAGGACGCTCTACTAAACCGTGAATAACTAAACGGTGGTCATCAGGGTTAATGGTTGGAACACCACCGTGGAAACGCTCGAAATGCAGACCGTTTGGAGTGATGATACCGTGCAACTGATGAATCGGAGACATCGTGATAGATGCCATTGAATCTGGAGTTAACCATTCAAGCGTACGACGCTGAACTTCTTTCTCAAAGGGAGAAGGCATTCCGTAAGGGTACTTACGAACACCGAAACCCAGAGATTTACGCGCTGCGCCGACTTCTAATGCGTCAGTTACTTCTGCTTTACCAGCATAAGGTGCTACCGCTTTCTTAGGATCGAAGCTAGCTCCTTCTGCTGCGTTAGCGGCTGAAGTGAACATCACTCCACCAGCTACGGCCGCGCTACCTTTTAAAAAGGCGCGTCGACCTTGGTTGCGACTGTCTTCAGTCTGTACTGCAACCTTGTCTACGATTTTATCTGTCATTTTTGCTCCTTGATGATCTTGCTGTTTTCAGCAAAACCCCCAAATTCAAGAGTTTAAAATTGGTTCAATAGCCTGAACCGTTTTCGACCATTATTCAGGCCATACAGTTATTGCTAAACCGTAATGATAATTTTTATAGATTGCAACTGCAAGTCAAAATCTCCCAAAAATTAGAATTCCCTTATATAAATTTTTTATGCCAGGCCTGCGTAAATTCTATACTTCACTACATTTCCTGCAAAACCACTCTATATTGTGGGTAGATCTCTCCTTGCACATACGGGCCCTTTTTTTGGATTTTCAATATCCTCTACGACCTGTACTAAAAAATCTTGTAATTCATTGACACTCAATACCGACAAAATCTTATTCATTATTTCTGGATGAATGGCTACTGTTGTAAATTGACCAGATTGAAGCTGCACTTGAACGCCGCAAGCGTCTGCCATAGCACCTTTATCATTACCTTCAATCATCGATGCCTGCTCACCAAATAAGAGTGCAGCATACTCATCTTCAACCTGCGCGATAATAGCATCGTCTAAATCATCCGGTAGACTCACTATAAACTCAGGCTCTCCTGAATAGGTCTCTCCAGAGATCAATGCCGTTTCCACCCCAAGCGCTTTACAAAAACTTTGAAAACATTCTGCCAAGCTTAAATCAAAGAAAACATACTCCATTAACTCATCCATAACGACCACTCCTTTATTTTTATCCGTCTGACAGGTATCATTCGACTCAACTGGGCTCTATTTTTAGGCTTTCAACTACTCAGATCCACTCATTAAAAAGGACCCCCCTTCAATGCTTGATCGTCAATATCCAATCACCCGAATGCGCCGCATGCGTAAAGCTGAGTTCTCTCGCCGTTTAATGCGTGAAAATATTCTCACCACAAATGACCTAATCCTACCGATGTTTGTTATTGAAGGTCACAATACCCGCCAACCCGTTGACTCTATGCCGGGCGTTGAACGACTGAGTATAGATCTTTTAGTGGCGGAAGCCAAAGAAATCAGTGCGCTCGGTATTCCGATGATTGCTCTTTTTCCTGTCACGCCTGACGATGTCAAATCACTGGAAGCCCAAGAGGCTTATAACCCTGAAGGTCTTGCGCAACGCGCAGTACGCGCAGTTAAAGCGGCCTGTCCAGAGTTAGGAGTAATGACGGATGTCGCACTTGACCCTTTTACCACCCACGGCCAAGACGGTATTATTGATGATGACGGTTATGTTTTAAATGATGACACCATTGACGCTCTAATCAAACAAGCACTCTCGCACGCTGAAGCAGGAGCGGATGTGGTTGCGCCATCCGATATGATGGACGGCCGCATTATTGAAATTCGTGAAATGCTTGAAGATAGCGGTTTTGTGAATACACGTATTATGGCTTATTCGGCCAAATACGCCTCTGCCTTTTACGGCCCTTTTCGGGATGCCGTCGGCTCCTCTGGAAACTTAGGGAAAAGCAATAAAAACACCTACCAGATGGATCCGGCCAATCGTAATGAAGCCTTACATGAAGTTGCTCTAGATCTAAATGAGGGCGCGGATATGGTCATGATAAAACCTGGCATTCCCTACCTAGACATAGTGCGCGATATTAAAGATAAATACCGAGCGCCAACCTACGTGTATCACGTTAGTGGCGAATATGCGATGCTCAAAGCCGCTTCACAAAATGGATGGCTAGATGAAAAATCCGTCGTACTCGAAACGCTACTCAGCTGTAAACGTGCTGGCGCAGACGGTATTTTGACCTACTATGCAAAATTAGCGGCCATTTGGTTAAAAGAAGGGTAAGTTCTCCTATGACTGATTTATATGCTGTAGTTGGCGATCCCATTGCCCACTCAAAATCTCCATTGATCCATCGTCTATTTGCCGAGCAGACAAACCAAGATTTGGCCTATGAGGCCATTCGCATTGATACGGAAGAGACAACCTTTCAGTGGGCGATTGCTGACTTAAAGAACCGCGGCTACAAAGGTCTCAATATCACGGTTCCTTTTAAATTAGATGCGTTTGAGTCTGCTGACCAACTCTCGCAAAGAGCACAAACCGCCCACGCGGTGAACACCTTTATTTTTAATGAAGATGGCACAATTAGTGGTGATAATACCGATGGTATCGGTTTGGTAAATGACATTGAACTGAATGGTTTACGCCCTTTTAAAGAGCAAAAAGTGCTTATTTTAGGTGCCGGCGGAGCGGTGCAAGGTATTTTAGAACCGTTATTGGAAAAACAACCACACCTGGTACATATCGCGAACCGCACCGCCCAACGCGCAATTGTTCTAGGTAAGCGTTTTACAACACCCATACCTATTACTGGTAGTGGTTGGGGGGATATTCCTCAAATTCAATATGACATTATTATTAATGGCACTTCCGCCAGTCTAGAGGGCAAACTCCCGCCCATTTCAAACCAACTGATTGCTAGCAATGCATTGGTTTACGATATGATGTATGGCGACAAACCTACCGTCTTTATGGATTGGGCAAAACAGGCGCAGCCAAATTGCCAAACACTGGATGGCTTAGGCATGCTGGTCGGCCAAGCGGCCGAAGCGTTTTTTCTATGGCGTGGCGTTCGCCCCGAGACCACATCGGTCATCGCCGAAGTTAGGGCTCTGATAACGCCCAAAACTTAACGCTTTATATTTGATTCCTACCAGGCCTGGTAGGAATCAAATAAGATCAGAACAGATCAAACAGATTAACTCTT
>JBNJEY010000073.1:0-7001 GCA_051746325.1 Pseudomonadota bacterium | reverse complement strand
CTAAACTATTGAGTAAGCGTCGCGCATCGCCATCGGCCGCTGTAATCAACAGCTCGATAGCCTCCTCTTCAATCTCTAATTTAATAGAGATGCCCGAATGAGTCTCAATAAAAGCGGCGCTTAAATCCTGCTCTAATAAACGGCGACCACTTTCTAAAACTGATGTAAGCTCCTCCTCATCCAAGGTGCGTAATACATAGACTCGTACACGAGATAATAAGGCATTATTTAACTCAAATGAGGGATTTTCGGTAGTGGCACCGATAAACACAAAAGTACCATCCTCTACAAAGGGCAGAAAGGCATCTTGCTGGGCTTTATTGAATCGATGTACCTCATCGACAAATAACAAAGTGCCCTGCTTAAACTGTTGACGATGCAATTTAGCTTTATCGACGGCAAGTCGGACATCTTTGACCCCATCCAAAACGGCGGAGAGACTGATAAATTGCAACTCTGAACGTAATGCAATCAAGCGCGCTAAGGTGGTTTTGCCAACCCCTGGAGGCCCCCAAAAGACCATAGAGTGCAAACTGCCTGTCTCCAACATTCTCGATAGCGCACGTTTTGCGCCCAAAAGATGCGTCTGGCCAACAAAGCCTTCAAGTACTTTAGGGCGCAGACGGTCTGACAGAGGTTGATAGACCGACATTACTGCGGTTCACCAATTAAATCAACGTTTTCAGGCACCTGAAACTGAAATCTTTCTAAAGGAATGTCACGGTTCGACTCTATATTTTTAAAGCGTACTTTGATCACATTATCCGGACCTTGGTACATCCAAACCTCGGCCATTTCACCGTCTATCATGCCGACTTCAATACTTTGAAAATAGGTGGCTTTTTTAGGCGTCAAATTATACCAATGCTGATTCTCATTCTGGCCACCATCGATAATGGTAAACCTACTCTCAATTTTTTCACTATAAAGTAGCCAGCTTAAAGGGATATCGCTTTTAACATCGGCAATCGGTCGCACGGTAGCTTGATCCAACTCTTTATCATAGACCCATAAATTAACACCATCGACCACGATCTTTTGAGCTTCGGGTTTAAAATATTCCCAAACTAACTGACCTGGACGATTTAGATCAAAATGGCCGAATGATTGGTTCAGTTCAAACATCGCTTCGTCCGGTTGAGTTTGTTCAAAATCGGCACTGAATGTTTTAAGATTATTGACATATGTTTGCAGGGCATGCTCTGCATAAACACTGTTAGACGCAACCGACAATAACACGACTGCGAAAGCCTCTCTCCATTGTGGTATCCATTGTAATAGTCTGTTTTTTTTCATGCGGTAGGTACTCTCTTGTTTGATTATTGGTTTTTTAAAAAGTCGATTTTTAAGTCATTGGATTTTTAATTATTCTTGAGGCTTAGGTGCCAGAACTTCACGGTTACCATTTGAACCGGCAGTCGATATGACCCCCGAAGATTCCATTGTTTCGACAATCCGCGCGGCTCGGTTATAACCAATTCTAAAATTACGTTGCACAGAAGAGATCGAGACTCTTCGACCTTGCACGACAAATTCAACCGCTTGATCATAGAGTTCATCACTCTCCGCATTGGGTCCAGGTCCACTGCTGTCAGGCTTGCTAATCCCTTGAGTAATGCTTTCCAGATATTGCGGCGCACCTTGTGAGCGGACAAAATCTGCAACGCGGTGGACTTCGTCATCAGACATAAAGGCACCATGCACTCGTTTTGGGCTGCCGGAACCCGGTGGTAGGAATAACATATCTCCCATCCCTAATAGCTGCTCAGCCCCCCCTTGATCAAGAATCGTTCGTGAATCAATCTTCGTACTCACCATAAAAGACATTCGGGTCGGAATATTGGCCTTAATCAAACCGGTAATAACATTCACCGAAGGCCGCTGAGTCGCCAAGACCAAGTGAATTCCCGCTGCACGGGCCTTTTGAGCAATTCGGGCAATAAGTTGTTCAACCTCTTTACCGACCACCATAATCATATCGGCAAATTCATCGACCACCACCACAATATAGGGTAAGGTTTCCAGTGTCGGAGGCGCTTCACCTACGTCATGGCCGTAGTTGGCAATCTGCGCGTAGAGTGGATCGATAATGGGCTTGCCAGCATCAATTGCCGTTTTTACTTTTAAGTTATAGCCGGCAATGTTTCTAACGCCTAATTTCGCCATTAATTGATAACGTCGATCCATCTCAAAAACACACCACCTTAAGGCATTGGCCGCCTCACTCATATCGGTGACCACAGGCGTGAGCAAATGCGGAATATCGTCATAAACCGACAACTCAAGCATTTTAGGATCCACCATAATCATACGGACTTGCTCAGGTGTACTTTTATAGAGTAGGCTAAGAATCATACTATTGACGCCAACAGACTTACCAGAGCCGGTGGTACCTGCAACCAGTAGATGCGGCATTTTGCCAATATCGGCCACCACAGGTTTGCCTGCGATATCCTTACCCAAAGCGATACTTAATGGCGAACTTGCCGACTGAAACTCCTCTGATGCCAGTACATCACTAAAACTGACAATTTCACGTTGTTCATTAGGTATCTCAATGCCGACCACCGCTTTACCAGGAATAACATCAACCACACGCACCGACTGTACCGAGAGCACCCGTGCCAAATCTTTCGCCAAGTTATTGATTTGACTAACCTTCACCCCAGGTGCCGGTAAAATCTCAAAACGAGTGACGACAGGCCCTGGTTGAACCGACTCTACCTGTGCCGTGACACCAAACTCTAATAGGCGCTGCTCTAATAGGCTCGAAAGTGCTGTCAACTCTGCTTTAGAGAACCCCTCTTCATAGTGCATGGGTGGATCTAATAAATCCAAACCAGGCAAAGCCCCGGATTGGACAGGTGGTAAGGTTGTGTTCGGCGCTTGTTTCTCACCGACTTTCACTCTCGATTTTACCTCAGAAGCTGTTACCGATGCCTCCGACAGTGGCCCGTTTGTCTTTTTCACGGGTGATTTTTCGCGCTCTGCAAGGTTCGGATCGCCATTAAGGCCCCCGTTTCTGGGCCGGCTTGGTCTTTCTAACTCTTTTAATGAACCGTCAGCTCGGCCCCTAGCTTTAGCAAGTTGCTTGGCGATAATCTCTTTGAGTGGGTTACTCGCCGCTTTTGGCGTCACCGACGGTAGGTTTTGGCGGTCGGCGCTGTTTTTATCTTTGAACGACTGTACAGTCGATTGAATGACTCTGCCTTGTGCCAAACTACGGAGATAATCTGTCAATAACCATGCCTTATGGCCTGTTGATTCAATAATCGTCAGCCAAGAGCAACTGCTCAACATGCTAAAAGCCACCGCGAATAAAACAAGCAGCAGTAAAGTGGCTCCTAATAAATCAATCGAGCTGACCAACCAATCGCTGAACTCATACCCCCAAACCCCTCCAGCCGAATAAGGAAGTTGAATTAAGGACATATTGGGATGTAAATAGAGATTCGCGAGACCAGAGCCTGCCGTAATTAAGAGCAATAAGCCAAATAAGCTCATAATAAAGCGTAGATAATCCAGTTCATTACCCGTCCTTATTTTGAGTGTCACCCAGCCCGCAAACAGAATTCCGAAAGGAATTAGAAAACCAAAGATACCAAAGATATATAAAATCATCGAGGATAACCAGGCACCGGTTTTCCCGCCATAGTTCTCAATATTGTGAACCGCACCTACTGAGTCAAATCCAGGGTCGTGTGGCGTATAACTAAAGAGCACTATAAATAGAAAAAAAGACAAGCCAATGCAGCTCAGAACAATTCCATCTTTTAATATCCAGCCAAAGCGTTGCAGGATCGAAACTCCCTCAGCGGCAATAGGCGGCTCTGTTTGATTAGCAGAGCGTCTAGTGGGTCGTGTCATTATTTTAGTATCTTGGTTTTTTATGGACATAAATCTTCTATATTTTAATAAAGCTTAGGGTAAACCAGGCTGTTTGAAGAACTCTACAATATTCTAATTAAGTAAACGCTTAAATAGTAAAGGAGTGCAGTTGAAAATCCTATTAAATCTAATATCGGAATTTAATAACGATTCCCTCTAGTTTATCCTCGAAAAACTGCTAAAATTTTAGCACATAACCCCATAAAAGTGCCCTAATCTAATTTTATAGGTATGATAAATAGATCATATTTCTGTATTCTAAAGCACTGATTCGAAAAAAAACCAAAACCCATTCATTAAGTAAAAGGAATCTCCATGGCGACAAAACATTGCAAACTACTCATTTTGGGGTCAGGTCCTGCAGGCTATACCGCTGCCGTTTATGCAGCACGGGCAAATTTAGAGCCTGTCATGATTACCGGAATGCAGCAAGGCGGACAACTCACGACCACAACTGAAGTAGACAACTGGCCTGGAGATCCTGAAGGTTTAACGGGACCCGACTTAATGGTTCGCATGCAAAAACACGCTGAACGTTTTGGAACAGAGATCCTCTTTGACCACATCCATACCGCCGAATTGACAAGCAAACCTTTTAAACTGATTGGTGATTCTGCAGAGTACACCTGTGATGCTTTAATCATTGCCACGGGTGCGACTGCTAAATATCTTGGTTTAGAGTCAGAAGAGGCCTTTAAAGGTAAAGGCGTTTCAGCTTGTGCTACCTGTGATGGTTTCTTTTATCGTGGTCAAAAAGTTGCGGTCATTGGTGGTGGAAACACCGCAGTAGAGGAGGCATTATACCTTTCTAATATAGCGGCAGAAGTCACTATCGTGCATCGTCGAGACAGCTTCTCTTCAGAAAAAATCCTCTCTCAGCACCTAAAAGAAAAAGCTGAAAACGGCAATATCAATATTGAATACAATATGACTTTAGATGAAGTACTTGGCGATAAAATGGGAGTCACAGGTGTCCGCTTGAAAAGTATGGTCGATGACTCCACCAAAGAGCTAGATGTTTCTGGCGTATTCATTGCGATTGGCCACACACCTAATACAGGCCTGTTTGAGAATCAGCTGGACATGACAAATGGTTACCTAACTGTGCAAAGTGGATTAAAGGGGAATGCAACACAAACCTCAATCCCAGGCGTTTTTGCCGCAGGTGATGTTATGGATCAATATTATAAACAGGCGATTACTTCAGCGGGTGCCGGCTGTATGGCCGCTTTAGATGCTGAGAAGTATTTAGATAACCTTTAAATAAATGCATTATTAAAATAAAGCCACCAGGCCTGGTGGCTTTATAGAGAGCTTGCGCGACAGCCCAATTTTAGCCGCTTGATTGAGTCTCTCTTAAAATTAAGACTTTAAATAAGGAAAACGCATGAAAAAACTATTAATTATTGCCCTTGGATTGGCTTTTGCCCCTTCTGCCTTTGCGGCCAACAATGAGTTAAACACTTCAGAACAAAAAGCCAGCTACACACTTGGAGCGGACTTAGCAAAAAACTTCACTGAACAGGGTCTAAAAATCGATATCCAAGCCTTTACCCTTGGATTAGAAGATGCCATCAAAAACCGTCCGCTAAAACTGACGGAAGAAGAGATGATGAGCGCTATCGGCGACGTTAAAAAAGAGATGCTTGAAAAACAACAAGCTGACAGAAAACTCATCGGTGATGCAAATATAAAAGAGGGTCAAGCGTTCCTAGCAAAAAATGCCAAAAAAGCAGGCGTATCCACTTTACCAAGCGGTGTTCAATATAAAGTTATTACTAAAGGTAAAGGCGCTTCTCCTTCAGCAGAGGACACCTTGATTGCCCACTACAAAGGTACTTTAATTGATGGCACTGAGTTCGATAGTTCATATAAGCGCGGCACACCGTTAAAGTTTCAGATGGGCGACGTTATTAAAGGTTGGGGCGAAGTGATGAAACTGATGAATCCAGGTTCAAAATGGGAAGTCTATATTCCTGCCAATATGGCATATGGTGCTAAAGGTGCCGGACAAGCAATTGGGCCACATGAGACACTGATCTTTACCATCGAATTAATTACATTTAATTCCGATACCAAGTGAATTTTAGGCAAAAAAAAGCCCAGTTAGGAATTAACCAAACTGGGTATCCCATACAAGGGGAACAATCTTAGCTCTTTAGAGGAGTGTTGCAATGAAACAACGAGCTCATAATAATCTAAGACCTACTTCATATCAACACTTTCTAATATAAAAATAGTGACGATACATTGAAGCTGTTCATAATTCCTTCAGCACTCCCCTCCTTATTTCATAAGGGGATCAGATATCTAAAATCTCAAACACATGGTAGGCAGGCGTTTCGTAAGGGTGTGAAGCTTTCAAAGCCTGAATCGCAGACTCTATATATTGCGATGCACAGACTAACTCCACCTTATATTCCACTACTTTTTCTAGCCTATTCAACTCTCCTAAAAAAGGCTTACTGCCCAATAAAGCTCTAAACTGACCTTCACCTTTGGATTGCCAAGCACAATGGTCATACTGGCCAATTTTTCCTGCCCCAGTAGCAAATAGTTCGTTCTTTACAATATCGAGATGACCTTCTGGAACATAAAAACAAATTTTATACATCTCATTTCCTTATAAGTTCTAAATAAAACCGTAATAGTGTGCCAAATTCAATACAATAGCGCCATTACAAATTGATTCTAACCTGCTTTCAAGGAGCTATTATGCGTTTACTACTGATTGTTTATGGCATCATCCTAATTTTAGGCGTAACAGCCATGTTTACGGGCATTCATTATCTAGCCAATATTGCCGGCTTTATTTCCGCCATTGGACTGATGTTAATATTTTTTAAAGATCGTCCTGATAAAGAGAGTGCATTGGATCTGAAAATACGCCGCTACTGGTATATCGTTTTTGCAACTGGGATTTTCTTTAGTCTTATCTTTGGTAGCTTCTGGAATGATAATATGGGTAATATGAGTTAATTAACTCATATTCTATAACACACAAAAAAGCCCTGATTTACAGGGCTTTTTTGTTAAGAGAACAATTGGAGTGGTTATAACAAGAGAGTTTTTTGGCTCTGTTTAGAATAACTCTATTTCACCTTCATCCATCG
>JBNJEY010000072.1:0-7032 GCA_051746325.1 Pseudomonadota bacterium | reverse complement strand
GGCCAATAATGAAATTCAGCGCCTCGCTTATTATGACAACCTCACTGGCCTGGCGAATCGTACTTTATTGCACAATCAGATTGAAACGACTTTAGAATACTATTGCACGTCACAAAGTTATTCGGGATTAATCTTATTAGATTTAGACAATTTTAGAATGCTTAACGATACCTTAGGTTTTGAGATTGGCGACCAGTTATTAATTTTAGTTTCCCAAAAATTGACTAAAGTCGCAGGGCCTGAAAACCTCGTTGCTCGCTTAGAGGGAGACGAATTTGCAATTCTGGTCAAAGAGATTAGTCAGGATTATGAGGAAGCTCAGACACAGCTCCTAAGCCTTGCCTATAAGGCACAAGAAGCGATTGATGACCGTTACACGATAAAAAACCGTTCTTTACACTGTACCGCCAGTATCGGCTTGCATCTTTATAACCAGCCGAGCGTAGACGCGCAGAGTGATGAATTAATTCGTTACACCGATATGGCGATGCATGAGGCAAAAAGTCTGGGCGGTAATCAGGTTTATCAGTTTGAGGAGCGCCTGTCTAAAATTGCTCAACAACGTTTAGAAATGCTCCAGGCCTTAAACCATTCTGTAATGGACAATGAATTTGAACTCTACTTTCAACCCCAGGTCAATGCACAAGGTAAGACCGTTGCGGCCGAAAGCTTGCTCCGATGGTTCCACCCAGTACTGGGACTTGTGCCCCCCGGCCAGTTTATTCCAGTGGCCGAGGAGGGTCGACAAATTATTAAAATCGGCTTATGGGTCATGCACAAAGCGTTTATTCAGGCTAAGTATTGGAATGAAACTTATGGTTCATTTCGGATATCAATCAATATTAGTCCAATTCAATTTCACGAGCAGAGTTTTGTTGAAATGGTGATTGGCTTGATTAAATTCACCCAAGCAAATCCAAAACAGATCACGCTAGAATTGACCGAAGGTGTTTTGATCCGTAATATCAACTTGGCACTGCAAAAAATTCAACACCTAGTGAGTTTAGGATTTCACATTTCAATTGATGATTTCGGTACAGGTTACTCATCACTGAGTTACCTGCAAAAATTACCTATTCATGAACTTAAAATCGACCAGAGTTTTATTCGACATATTCCGGACGATGAAAATGATGTGGCGATAGTCGACTCCATTCTGAAATTAGCCCACAATAAAAACCTAACCGTTATCGCCGAAGGCGTTGAGCTTGAGAGCCAAGCCGCCTTTCTACGAGAAGCCGCACCCGAGGTTCTTATCCAAGGCTACCTCTATAGCAGACCCCTTCCCGCCGCCGCGTTTGAAGAAAAATTCTTAGCCACTCCCCTGAGAACAAGCAACATCACTGCTTCTTAGATTCACGCTCTTAAAGCACATTTTTTTGCACTTTTAAAATTAATTTTAAGTCGTTAATGCCCGTTGACCAGGCCTGGTCAATCCATTTTTTGCTTTAACAGCCATTTAAAAACAGATGTAAGCTTGCAAAATCATTAAAGTTTTACTATAATCCGGCTCTCGTATTGATTTGCACTTATTTATAAATAAAATGAGTTTATGTCTAAGACATAACAAATCATGCTTCGCAGAGCCATTTGCCCAACGCTTATCTTAGATGATAACGCCATCTGATTATTCTGATGCAAAGGTGCTCTATTAGACGCAATCTGCCCCAGAATAACGACTCTATTCTTTCGTTAAACTTTATTTAAAATCAAGAATATTCCACTGTTTTATTGGTGTGTATCTAATTTTTGGTTTTTTATTCAGTCGTAAAGACGCTTATTTATTCACGGGCACTTTATTTCTCAAAATGAGAAAAGGACCTACCCGATGACTGTTGAAGTAACCTTCAAAGATCTCAAACTTTCTGAAGACGTATTAAAAGCCATAACCGATATCGGTTATGAAACACCGTCTCCAATCCAAGCCCAAGCGATTCCTGCACTTTTAGCAGGTAATGATATCCTAGGTACGGCACAAACAGGGACTGGTAAAACAGCCGCGTTTGCCTTACCCGCCTTATCGAATGCGGACTTCAAACAAAAAGACCCTCAAGTATTAGTATTGGCACCGACTCGCGAATTAGCGATTCAGGTGGCTGAAGCGTTCCAAGGTTTCGCTAAGCACATGAAAGGTTTCCATGTATTACCTATTTACGGTGGTGCTGATTACGGTACGCAAATCCGCGCTTTAGCACGTGGTGTTCACGTCGTTGTTGGAACGCCTGGCCGTGTTATGGATCACATCCGTAAAGGCACTTTAAAGCTAGGTGGCTTAAAGATGATGATTTTAGATGAAGCCGATGAGATGCTTCGTATGGGATTTATCGACGATGTTGAGTGGATTCTTGAGCAAACACCTAAGACGCGCCAAATCGCTCTTTTCTCGGCCACAATGCCGAAAGAAGTTCACCGTATTGCTACCCGTTATTTAAATGACCCAACGGAAGTCATTATTAAGTCTACAACAGCAACGGCAATCACCATTGATCAGAAGTACTTAATGGTTAGTGGTGGGCACAAATTAGATGCGTTAACTCGTATCTTAGAAGCAGAAGAAAATCTAGATGGCTCTATTATCTTTGTGCGTACTAAAACCGCGACCGTTGATTTAGCCGAAAGACTAGAAGCGCGTGGCTATGCAGTCGCCGCCCTAAACGGTGATATTGCACAGAACCAACGTGAGCGCATTGTCGATAATATCAAGAAGGGCAAAATCGATATCTTAGTGGCCACCGACGTAGTTGCGCGTGGTTTAGATGTACCGCGTATTAGCCATGTATTTAACTACGACATTCCACAAGATAACGAATCATATGTTCACCGTATTGGTCGAACAGGTCGTGCTGGTCGTTCTGGTACTGCGATCCTTTTCGTAACACCACGTGAAAAGCGTTTATTAAGCTCTATCGAAAGAACAACTAAGAGCAAGATTCCTGAAATGCACCTGCCTTCAACGCAAGATATCAATAACAGTCGTGTTGATCGTTTCAAGGCACGCATTGTTGAAGCGACCATGCAAGACGATACTGCATTCTATCAGCAGATGATTGAGCAGCTTGAGACTGAACAAAACATGCCTGCCGTTGAGATTGCAGCCGGTTTAGCGCGTCTATTACAAGGTGACATTCCTTTCTTTATGTCGGATAAACCACAACGTGAAGAGCGTTCTGAACGTAATACTGGTGATCGCGGTGGTCGTAGCGATCGCCCTGAACGCGGTGGTCGTGGCGAACGTTCTGAACGCAAGCCACGTCGTGATCGCTCTGCAACCCCCGATGAAGGCATGACTCGTTTCCGTATTGAAGTGGGTAATCAGCATGGAGTACGTCCTGGTAATATCGTCGGCTGTATTGCTAACGAAGCTGGTTTAGACAGCGAATTCATTCGCCAGTTAAACATTGAGGACACATTCAGTACCGTTGACCTTCCTTCTGATATGCCAAAAGCAACCAAAGAAGATTTAGGTAAGGCTTGGGTATGTGGCCAACAGTTGAAACTGAGTGAAATGTCGGGTGGAGCTGCAGGCGGTAGTGCGGAACCTCGTAAGCGTCTCTCTCGCAACAAATCTACGGGTGACAAGGATAAAGGCAAGCCACGTCGTACACCTTCGCCACGTCGTAGTTCATAAACTGGAATAAAATAGTCGTTCCAATTTAAAATACCCCCTAATACTCCTGATTTCCAGGCTCAGTATTAGGGGTTTTTTTTGTCTAAAATTAGAGGTATTGCATAATATCCAACTAAAAAAATAGCGCCTTTGGCGCTATTTTTTTAGTTGTTAAACCATTTTTAGATGCATTCTTAAATAAAGATTATTGCATCTCTAAGTCGTCTAATACCGATGCTACACCTGCAATTGCACATGCTTCATCATCTTTACCATCGGGTGCGCCACTCACACCAACTGCACCATACATTCTACCGCCAGCTTTAATCGGTGTAGAACCTGCCATAAACGCTAAACCTGCCCCCATGGATTGTAATGGGCTGTTAGCTCGGCCAGCAAGCTGTGAACCTTTAACATTAAACATAACTGCGGTATAGGCTTTTTTCTGACTAATGCCTAATGATACGGGTGGTGCAATCGTATCTCTTAATTGTACTTGAGTAATTCCATTACGATCCACGACTGTGACACTGATTGGAATCCCTTTTTCACGGCAAGCAGCCACAGTATTTAGCGCGATTTTATTGGCAACATCCATGGTAATTCTTGAGACATTAACTGTCATAGGCTCTTCTGCTTGTGCCAGGCCACTGTTTAAAGTAGCTAGACCTAATGCCAGAATAGAGAGACCTTTTAATTTTTGTACGATTTTCTTAGCCATTTTCTATCTCCTAATTACGGGGTATTAATACTGATTAAACTGAATTTCTTAAATTCTAAGAATATCATATTTCAATCTTTTATGTAAATAACCGATAAAAAATTGTGGTTAATAGTTGCAACCGCGTTATCAAAGAAAGAAGAGCTAAAATTATTTATTAAATCTCTATTGACTGGAACTAGGCCCACTATGCGCGATTAACGATTGATTAGAGACTCTTTAGCCGCTTTTGAAAGCCGCTTAATGGCATACTCTTTTTGGGTTGCATGACTTCTATTGTCTGCGGCCTCTGAATAGACCAATTCACAAGGTTGGCGTATTTTGGTATATTTTGCCCCCCCGACTAACTCACCATTGTGTTGTCTAAGGCGTTTCAGAAGATTGGTCGTAATACCACAATACAAGCTATTGTCAGCGCAACGTAAAAGATAAACTGACCAGGCCTGGTCAGTTTGCTTTTTAAGCTGTTTTCTCATCTAAAAAACACGCAGTTGGGGGTATAAAATTTAGACTTCACTGCCTTGACGAACCCAATGTCCTGACTTGCCACCCTTTTTCTCTAGCAACTGTACCTGGTCTATAATCATGCCTTTATCAACGGCTTTACACATATCGTAAAGGGTCAAAGCGGCTGCGGATGCGGCCATTAACGCTTCCATCTCTACACCCGTTTGTCCGACTAACTTACAAATAGCGATAATCTCAATATGGCTATTTTGTAAATCTGGAATAAGTTCAACCTTGACGGATGTCAACATTAAGGGATGGCACATAGGAATAATATCTGGCGTACGTTTAGCGGCCATAATACCCGCTATACGTGCTGTCGCCATAACATCGCCTTTCTTATGCTTACCTTCAACAATTAACTGCAATGTTTCAGGCAACATACGAATCACCGCCATTGCTCGCGCTTCACGTTCGGTATGCTCTTTGGCACTGACATCAACCATACGAGCCTGCCCTTTTGAATCTAGATGCGTTAAAGGATTTTCAGTTGTCATAAATTACTCATTGATTGGATGAAATGGATAAAATGCGACCTTGTCGCCCTTATTGATCTTGCTCTCCTCTGGAATAACAACAAAGCCCTCCGCCCATACTGCGGAAGTCAAAACAGCAGATCCTTGATTATGATAGATATCAACATAGGTTCTTTGATTTTTATTAACTAGCTTTGCACGGGCAAACTCTCGTCTAAAACCCTCTTTCGTCCACTCGAAATCCGATTCTAACCAGAGAGGTTTCGCCTTAATCGCTAAAGCACCCTGCATCTTTAATAGATATGGACGTGCAAACAGGTTAAAGGTCGCAAAGGCCGATACGGGATTCCCTGGCAAACCGATAAACGGTGTGCCGTGAATATCCCCAAATGCTAACGGTTTACCCGGTTTCATTTTGACCTTCCACATTTCCAGAGAGCCTAGTTGCTCAATGGCCGGCTTAATATGATCTTCTTCGCCGACAGAAACGCCGCCGGTGGTAATGACCACATCCGCAACAGTTGCAGCCTGAGTCATGGCTTTTACAGTGGCTTCAAGCGTATCTTCTACACGCCCCAAATCTATCAACTCAAAACCCAAACTAGGGATCATGCCCATTAACATATAACGGTTTGCATTATAGATCTTGCCCGCTTCCGCCTCTTCTCCTGGCTCTAGAAGTTCATCACCCGTCGTAAATGTGGCAATTTTCAGTGGCAGATAAACCTCAACGTCTGCAATACCAATCGATGCTATTAACCCTAAATCCTGACCACGTAGTTTATGACCCACTTTTAGAATCTCATCACTCATACCAATATCATCGCCGACTAATCGAATATTTTGGCCCTTAAGAGGCGCTACTGACTTTATCATAACCTCATCATTACCCACAGACTCCACCTCTTCCTGCATGACAACCAGGTTTGCCCCTTCAGGGATAACGGCACCTGTGAAGATTCGGGCTATGGTGCCTGTTTTTAACGGCGTGGGCAGACTGCCCGCAGGAATACGCTGACTCACACTCAAAGCCCCTTGATGCTCTAGATCATAACTGTGCACGGCATAACCGTCCATCATACTATTGTTATGAGGAGGAACATTGACATCGGAGACAATTGGTTTGGCTAAGATACGTCCGCAGGCTTGGTGAATTTTAACGATTTCAGTCTTAAGCGTCGGCTTAACCTGGCTAAGTAAATAATGTAGTGCTTCATCAAATGTTTTCATATTTTCTCTCAAAAAAATACCCGCAAATGCGGGTAGATAATATAATGTTAAGATTTTCTAAACAGCCCAACGGGCTTCTGCTTCCTTATCACTAATGCGCGAATCGACCCAGCGAATGTCGCCATCAGGTAAGGTTTCCTTTTTCCAGAAAGGGGCATTGGTTTTCAGATAATCCATAATAAAATGTGCCGCATGAAAGGCATTCTCGCGGTGCCGGCTGGCAACAGCCACCAGCACGATTTGATCGGTTGGAAACATTTTACCTACTCTATGAATGATTAAACTGGCTTCCAGTGCCCAACGATCATGCGCTTCTAATCGGATTTTTTCAAGCGCTTTCTCAGTCATACCAGGATAATGTTCTAATTCCAAAATAGCGACTTCATCACCTTCATTGATATCACGTACAGTGCCCACAAAAGAGACTACCGCGCCAATATCCTTGTGGCCTGCTCGAAGCTGTGCATTTTCGGTCGTTAAATCAAAATCGG
>JBNJEY010000071.1:0-7163 GCA_051746325.1 Pseudomonadota bacterium | reverse complement strand
TTATGATATTGACCACTTAATTCGGTTACCGCTGTGATAAAGGCACCAACATGCTCTGGATTGATCTCTGGATGAATGCCATGACCTAAATTGAATATATGGCCTGTACCGTGTCCATACTGCTCTAGAACGGTACCGACTTCTTGGCGAATGCGCTCTGGAGAAGCATATAAAATACAAGGGTCCATATTACCCTGTAACGCAACTCGATGGCCCACGCGTGCACGGGCTTCATCAAGATTGGTTGTCCAATCTAAACCTAATGCATCAGCACCGGTGTCCGCCATCGCTTCTAGCCACTGTCCGCCACCTTTAGTGAATAAAATGACCGGCACTTTACGGCCATCATAGTCGCGTATTAGGCCATCGACAATCTTGTGCATATAGCGTAAAGAGAACTCGTTATAGTCACGCGGTGTTAAGACACCACCCCAAGTATCAAAGATTTGTACCACCTGCGCACCCGACTGAATCTGTGCGTTTAGGTAGGCGATAACAGAATCTGCCAATACGTCCAAAATGTGATGTAATGTTGCCGGTTGGTCAAACATCATTCCTTTGATCTTAGCGAAAGTCTTACTTGATCCACCTTCAACCATATAAGTTGCGAGCGTCCAAGGACTCCCAGAGAAACCGATTAAAGGTACACGGCCATTGAGCTCTTTACGGATAGTGCTAACGGCATCCATGACATAACCTAAGTCAGAGGCCATATCAGGCACAAATAATTTCTTAGCATCGGCCATCGTGCGAACAGGGTTGCTAATAATTGGACCTTCGCCCGTTTCAAACCTTAAATCTAAACCCATGGCATCTGGAATCGTTAAGATGTCAGAGAATAGAATCGCCGCATCTAATGGGTAACGCTCTAAAGGTTGCAGCGTTACCTCACAGGCAAGTTCTTTATTGCGGCATAAATCCATAAAAGAGCCGGCTACTTGACGGGTTGCACGGTACTCTGGAAGGTAGCGTCCAGCTTGACGCATCATCCAAACAGGTGTGCGATCAACTTCTTGTCGAGCAAGTGCTCGTAATAAACGGTCGTTTTGTAGCTCTGCCATGGGAAGGCCCTTTATCTGAAGACATAAAGGGACTATTCTAGCGGAAAGTAGGCCGTGCGAAAACTAAAAATGACCAGGCCTGGTCATTTTTAAGCAAGTTTCAATGGTTGCTGCCAGACTCAAAAGGATTCAAGGCGTTTTTGTGCCGATTATTTGCTGAAGGGGTTTAGTTTATCAATTGAGTAGGGGTGGTCGACAATCATAAACATAACCCCTTGATAGAGATAGGCTTGGCCACGCGCTTCGATGGTTTGGCCTTTGAGTTTTTTTATTTCAGTGTCGTCGAATAGGTCCCAATATCTTTTTGGGATGCGAATGCCGGTGGTGTCCATATTAATAATGTAGTTAGTAGAACTTTTCTCAACTTTTAAAACTTTACCCTGAATAATGCGAAAGCCTTGGTCTTGTGAGTTTAGTTCACTGCTTTTGACGAGTGGAAAATGCGACTGCGGATGTTTAGCAAGATAATCCCACAGTTGAAAGTCTCCCTCGCGCGCTTTTCTCTCAGCCTCAAAGTAACACTCCATATGCTTGATATTGCCATTTTCGATGCGGGTGACGGCAAAACCACTTTCCAAAATCTTCCGTTGAACATTGGTGCCGTCTTTCAAAAAGAGGTGTACCAATTGACGACCAAACTTATCGATTTTAGTCGCGTCGTATTCAACGCCCACCTCTAAGTCATTGTTTGCGAGGAGTGTGTTGAGAAAGGTTTGTGCTTGCTTGGCCAATGGTTCACCAGGGGTGTGGAACTTGTGTTTACGCTCAATTTGAGGCGCATACAGGCCGATTAAACGGACTCGTTTGCCCTGAATAATCAGATCGCTACCACTGGTTGCATAGCTAGCCTTGGTCCATAGATCGATTTTTTCGGCCGCGCAGGGATCCTCGGCCGCTAAGGCCGACCAGGAGAGTAAGCTTGAGCTGATTAAGAGTAGTGTTGTGCGCATTATTTTAAACATCGTACCGATTCTAATGGCTTTTGAGAGGAATACAATATGTTTATTGTGTGACACACAAACCGGCCATTATTTAAGCCATTGTTGCGCCAGGCAGAGATCGATTTTTAAGACATTGTTGAGCTTATCGACATGACAGGCATAAAAAAAGCGCTAACGACAATATGTCGGTAGCGCTTTTGAATAGACTCTTTAGGATTGCTCCTAAATAAGCTATTAACGTCGAGCGTATTTCTGCTTGAACTTCTCAACACGACCTTCAGTATCGACAAGCGTCTGCTTACCAGTATAGAAAGGGTGAGATGCGCTAGAAACTTCCACACGTACTAGTGGGTAATCGTTACCGTCTAGAGTGATAGTTTCGCCTGAAGTTTTTTCAATGGTAGAACGAGTAATGAAAGTTTCGCCAGTTGAAATATCCTGGAAAACTACATCTTTATACTCTGGATGAATGTCTGGTTGCATAATGACGGTCCAATTAATTAGTTAATTCTGTAAAAGAAAGGCATTATATTGATATAAATAGTAAATGCAAGTTCTTTTATGATTAAGGTGATTCTAAAAGTTGGCGTTTTTTAAAAATAAACGCCAACCTAGTGACCGCTTAAACACCTTAGGTGTTTAAGCGGGATGTTTTTTAACGTTTCATCGATTCAAATAAAATGGCATTTGTTTTAGAAACTTTCATTTGATCAATTAACGTTTCAACTGCGTCGACTTCATTTAATGTTTGTAAAAAACGACGAAGAACCCAAATATTTTGAAGTTCATCGGGTGTTGTCAGTAGTTCCTCTTTACGAGTTCCTGACTTGGTGATATTGATGGCAGGGAAGACACGTTTTTCGGCAATGCTACGAGAGAGGTGAAGTTCCATATTACCGGTACCTTTAAACTCTTCAAAGATCACTTCATCCATCTTGGAACCCGTTTCAACCAGTGCCGTGGCAATAATGGTTAAAGAACCCCCTTCTTCGATATTACGTGCCGCCCCAAAGAAGCGCTTTGGACGGTGTAATGCATTGGCATCCACACCACCGGTTAAGATCTTCCCTGAAGAGGGGACTACGGTGTTATATGCGCGAGCTAGGCGGGTAATAGAGTCTAATAGGATGATAACATCTGTCTTATGCTCAACTAAGCGTTTAGCCTTTTCAATCACCATCTCGGCAACCTGTACATGGCGGGTCGCTGGTTCATCAAAGGTAGAGGAGATGACTTCACCTTTAACGGTGCGCTGCATTTCTGTCACCTCTTCTGGGCGCTCATCAATCAATAATACAATCAAATAAGCATCGGGATGATTCTCAGCGATAGACTGTGCCATCTGCTGTAAAATAACCGTTTTACCTGATTTTGGCGGTGCCACAATCAATCCACGTTGACCTTTACCGAACGGGGCTGCAATATCGATAATACGCGGCGCGATGTCTTCTGTACTACCATTACCAATTTCCATGGTAAGGCGTTCAGTAGGATGCAGCGGCGTTAAATTTTCAAAAGCAATTTTCTTACTGGCAATAGCAGGGTCTTCATAGTTGATGGTTTCAACTTTTAACAATGCAAAATAACGCTCGCCGTCTTTCGGTGGGCGGATCTTACCTTGAATGGTGTCGCCTTTGCGCAAGCCAAAACGACGGATTTGGCTAGGTGAGACATACAGGTCATCCGGTCCCGCTAAATAAGAGCCATCGGCAGAGCGCAAAAATCCAAAGCCATCTGGCAGAATTTCTAATGCACCTTCACCAAAGATATCCTCACCCTTTTTAGAGTGCGCTTTTAAGATAGCAAAGATAATATCTTGTTTACGTAAGCGAGCTAGGTGGTCCAGCCCCATGGTGGCGGCTAAATCTAGTAGAGAAGCGGCGGATTGTTTTTTTAAGTCTAATAAATGCATAGTTTTTTGGGTATCTGTAGGATTGTATTAAGGATCTGTGGTTTAGGGCCCTCACTTTTAAGAAGAGAGTCTCTAAATGAGCTTGGATTCGTAAGAATTTCGAAAGGATGGACGGTCATTCCCCTAAGCGATCAATGTCGCTTAGGGGGAGCAACTTAAAGGTTGCCGTCTAAAAATGTATTCAATTGTGATTTAGAAAGTGCCCCTACGTGGGTTGCATCGACTTCACCATTTTTGAATAACATTAATGTAGGAATACCACGGACACCATATTTAGGTGGCGTTGCTGGGTTTTCATCAATATTAAGTTTGGCAATTTTTACTTTACCTGCATATTCTGTCGCCGCCTCTTCTAATATTGGGGCAATCATTTTACAAGGACCACACCACTCAGCCCAAAAGTCGACTAGGACTGGAACATCGGATTGTAGTACTTCTGTTTCGAAATTAGCATCGCTTGTTGAAATCATGATTTCTCCTGAGATTTTCTCTGTTTCTATTTATTTATACTTCTAACGAATGCACCCATACTTAATTTACACGATTTATTTTTTAAAAGCGTGGAAAGAGTGCTGTTTTGGATTCGTTTAGGGATATTTCTTATATGATGAATAGACGGTAATCTTTAGATTTTAAAGTCATCCAATTGAATCAATGAATTTTGAATATTTGCAATTATTACATGAATAAACTAAGAGGTGCAAGGTTTATTGCATGAATATGGCAATATTTAACCATGGGGTTGTGAAAAACAATCAATTTAATCAATTTTTTAATCGGTTTTGTTACCAATAATCAGTTATTCTCCTGCTGATAAGCCTTGATAGGCCGCAAAACGGCTTGAATTGCTTAATCCATTTGAGATGGTCACCTTAGCGATCTTAAATTGCGATAAAATCTGCACATTATAAAACTTAACAAGCTTTAAGTTAGCCTGCACTAAATTATGCTAACAACCGTAAATAAACATACTGAACCGTTTTGGAAACACATGGATATCTCTTATATATTAAATGATTTAAACGATGCGCAACGTGAGGCCATTACCGCCGAGAATACGCACGCCCTTATTTTGGCTGGGGCAGGCAGTGGTAAAACCCGTGTCTTGGTGCATCGCATTGCCTGGTTAACCCAGGTCATGGGGTTCTCCTCTTATAATGTACTGGCCGTCACCTTTACCAATAAAGCGTCGAGTGAGATGCGCGGGCGTATTGAATCACTGATAGGTCAACAGGCCGGCGGTTTAACCATGGGAACCTTTCACGGCATCGCTTATCGACTACTTCGTCAGCATTATCAAGAAGTGGGTTTGCCGCAAAGTTTCCAGATTTTAGATTCGGATGATCAAAAGCGAGTCATTAAACGCTTGTTAAAAGCGATGGAACTCGATGAGAATCAGTGGCCCCACAAGCAAATTCAAGCCTTTATTAATGGCGAGAAGGAGGAGGGCCGACGTCCGCATCATATCGATATTGGGCATAACCCATTTGTGGGTAAAATGGTGCAAGTCTACCAAGCCTATGAAGAGCAGTGTCAGCGCTCAGGCCTGGTAGATTTTGCCGAGTTACTGTTAAGAGCGCATGAGCTGTGGCTGAAAAACCCGCAAGTATTGGCGCATTATCAAGCGCGTTATAAACATATTTTGGTCGACGAGTTTCAAGATACCAATAGCTTGCAGTACGCCTGGTTACGGGTTTTAGCCGGAGGCTCAGGTAAGCTATTTGTGGTCGGCGATGATGACCAATCTATCTATGGTTGGCGGGGTGCGAAAGTTGAAAATATTCGCCAGTTTGAAGAGGACTTTGCAAATGTTAAAATGGTCTGCCTTGAACAAAACTATCGTTCGACCGGCACTATTCTAAAAGCGGCCAATGCCTTGATTGCCCATAACACCACTCGTATGGGCAAGCAGTTATGGTCAGCGGGTGAAGAAGGCGACTTAATTAAAGTCTATGAAGCCTTTAATGAGTACGATGAAGCGCGTTATGTCTGTGGCCAGATTGAGGCTTGGTGTGAGCAGGGCGGTTCGCGTAATGAAGCGGCGGTTTTATATCGCTCCAATGCTCAGTCACGCGTTATGGAGCAAGCCTTAATGCAGGCACAAATCCCCTATCGTGTTTATGGCGGCTTACGCTTTTATGATCGTGCGGAGATTAAAGATATATTGAGTTATCTGCGCCTGTTGGTCAATCGCGACGATGATGCCGCCTTTGAGCGCGCTTATAACCATCCGCCTCGTGGTATTGGGCAAAAAACGGCGGAGAGTATTCGTGAAGTGGCTAAACACAACCAGATTCCCTTGTGGCAAGCCGCCGAGCAGTTGGTTGAACAGGGTTTAACCGCACGCGCTAAAACATCGATTGCCAGTTTTTTGGAGCTGATTGAAAGTTTAACGAAAGCCACTCAAGGTCTTTCCTTAGAAGAGCAGATGTTAAAGGTCGTATCGCGCTCAGGTCTGCAAGCGCATTTTGAAAAAGACAGTTCAGAGCAAGGAAAAGGCCGCCTAGAAAACATTGATGAGTTGATTAATGCCGCAGGTCAATTTAAACAATCGCAATCCCAAACCACTGCAGAAGGCTTACTCGCAGAAAGTCAAGCGATGGCCGATGGCGTGGATGCCATCGCTCAACAAGATGGGACTTTATTGCAACGTCCGCAGTATGACAATCCATTGGCAGACTTTTTGGCACAAGCGGCGTTAGAAGCTGGAGAACGGCAAGCCGATGAGTGGGAGTCAGCGGTGCAATTAATGACTATTCATGCCGCTAAAGGGTTGGAGTTTCCATTAGTCTTTATGATTGGCGTCGAAGAGGGGTTGTTCCCATCACAGCGTTCCCATGATGACCCCGCCAGTTTAGAAGAGGAGCGTCGATTGGCGTATGTTGGAGTGACGCGTGCGGAGAAGCAATTGATGATTACCTTTGCCAATCATCGCCGTTTACACGGCACAGAAATTTACCCAATGCCATCACGATTTATTAAAGAAATTCCGGTGGATTGTATTGATTTTGTCCGTCTATCAGGCTCGGTCAGACCGACAGTAGCAGGCGGTTATAGCAGCGGGATGAATCCCAGTCTGCAAGCCGCATTGAATGCTGAGAATGAGACCGGATTCAGTGCTGGAGAAGCCGTCTTTCACCAGAAGTTTGGCGAGGGCACGGTGGTTGGTACTGAAGGTGGTGGTGATCATGCTCGTATCAATGTTAATTTTAAAAATGCCGGTTCTAAATGGTTGGTGACCGCCTATGC
>JBNJEY010000070.1:0-7231 GCA_051746325.1 Pseudomonadota bacterium | reverse complement strand
TGGCTCTGAACGATAAACCGCTTTCTCTGCGGCAGATTGAAACTGCTCAGTTGCATGAGTATTACAATTTAAAATTTTGACACTGGTCACGTTGCCTTGGGGGGTCTGTGTAATCTTTAACTCACACTGCGCCTCTGGTGAAATTCTGGCTGGAGTGCGCCAGTTGTCTTTGACTTTAGATGATATCGAAGAGATGTAAGTTTCACGTAAAGAGAGCAGTTGCTGACGTTTTTGACTGGCACGCTGAGCCGCGGCCTCCTCTTCTAATTGACGCTGTAAAGAAGCCGCTGCCGAGGCTTGAGCTTGTTGTTGTTTCGCTTTTTCGGCTTCGATGGCTAACGCTTTATTTTCT
This sequence comes from Pseudomonadota bacterium, assembly GCA_051746325.1. Lineage (GTDB taxonomy): Bacteria > Pseudomonadota > Gammaproteobacteria > Thiomicrospirales > Thiomicrospiraceae > Thiomicrorhabdus. The sequence goes on along the minus strand of JBNJEY010000070.1, from coordinate 6,879 downwards.
TTATCCTTTAAAGCGATCTCGGCTTCCAAAGCTTTCTTTTTGCGCTCTTCTAACAAGCGCTTTTTTTCAGCCAACAAGGTTTTTTCATCCGCTAATTTGCGTTGTTTTTCAGCTAACAAAGTGGCTTCTTTGGCTTTAGCTGCTTTAACCCGTTCGACATCTGCTTTTTGCTTTTCTAACGTTGCTAGACGTTTTGCATCTTCTGTTTTCTTTCGTTCAGCCTCGGTTTTCTTACGTTCGGCTTCGGTTTTAAGTTTCTGTTGGGCCGTTAGCTTTTGCGCTTGTTCCGCTTTTGCGAGCGCTTCTTTTTGGCGTAACTGCAGTTCTTGGAGGCGCTGACGTTCCTTGTCTGTCTTAGCGGCCAACTGTTGTTGCTCGAGTTTTTTAGCCGATTCTTCAGCCTTAATTCTTTCAAGCTGTTGTGTTATTAACGTTGAATCAACCGCAAAAGTTTTTAATGGCTCACTCTTAGGAAACTGATTATTTTGTCTGTTTTGCTGAGCAATACCCTCATCTTCACCCTGTACCGATACTTTGATTGGTTTCGTTGAATCTTGCCATTCATAGGTGATTAGCACACCAATAACAATGTGCAAAATTAACGCTAAAATAACTGAGATTGGATGTCTTTTAATAAAACTAAGCATTAAGAGTTACCACCTTCAGGCTCTGTAAGTAAAGAAACATTCTCAACTCCATTGGCTTTTAATAACATAAATATATGCAGTACCTTGCCGTAAGCGGCTTGCTTATCACCTTGTATATAAATCATTTGTGTACGATTCAACTGCGAACGAGCAATCACCTCAGCGACTAAACTCTCTAAATCCTTATTACTCAATATAGTATCAGGTTGCACAGAGGTTTTATAACGTCCCTGATCGGTCACAGTAATGACAAAGGGTATGGTTTGATCGTCCAACTGTTGTTGATTTTTATCAATAACCTCTGGCGTTTGCGGCAAGCTCACCGTCACAGCTTGCTGCACAATGGGTGCAGTCACCATAAAGATAATCAATAACACTAAGGTGACATCAACATAAGGCACCACATTGATTTCTGCGATTAAACGTTTTTTTTGTCGTTGGCTTCGAAATCCAATTTGCATCTTTAGTTCCAATTAATAAACAGTAATGGGCTTAAGCTTTTTTATCCAAGCTATGTGCTTCTCTTTGAAGGATGGTTAAAAATCCATCGGCAAAGTTCTCGTATTCAGCGAGAAGACGATCAACTCGAGTGCTCAAACGGTTATAGTAAATAACCGCTGGAATCGCCGCAAAAAGACCAATTGCTGTCGCTATTAAGGCTTCTGAAATCCCTGGTGCAACTGCCGCCAAAGTCGCATGCTGAACCTCTCCAAGTGCTTGAAATGCGTGCATAACACCCCAGACTGTGCCAAATAGACCAATATAGGGAGCCGAAGAACCGACTGTGGCCAGTAACCACAATCTATGTTCTAGGCGGTCTGCCTCTTTTGAAAAAGCAATTCGCATCCCACGCTGAGAACCTGCAATAAGATCCGAGACGTCTTGTACGCCCTGATTTTTTAAATTAATAAACTCTCTAAAACCTTCGGCGAAAATATTCGACAGCCCCTGATTCTGCTCCCCTGTTGCTTCCTCCTGGTGATAAAGCGTATGCAAATCCGGTGTTACCCTGAAGGTTTTTTCAAATTCTTGTGCAATGCGTTTCGATTTACGAATCTGCGCAGATTTAGAAAATGCAACCGCCCAGGAGGCCACAGACATTGCTGCCAATAAAATCATTACCGCCTGCACCACCGGACTGGCGTGCAATATAATTTCAATCAAATTACTATCGTTCATGGAGTTTCCTTAATCGTAAACTTGGTTTTATAATATATTAAAAGATTCTAATGAATATTTTAACAATTAATTAACTTCGGGTTGAATAACATTTAAATGTCGATAAGCGTTTGGCGTTGCAACTCGCCCTCGAGGGGTTCTTATTAAGAATCCTTGCTGTACCAAAAAGGGTTCAATAACATCTTCAATCGTACCTCTTTCCTCACCCAATGCTGTGGCCATACTATCAATACCCACAGGGCCTCCCTCAAACTTTTCAATCAATGTTTCTAAAAAACGCCGATCCATTTTATCAAGGCCGAGTGGATCGACTTCTAATAAGTTTAATGCTAAATCGGCGATGGATGCGGTAATAATACCATCTCCTCGTACCTGAGCGTAATCTCTAACACGCCTTAAAAGTCGGTTGGCAATACGCGGTGTTCCACGCGAACGACGAGCAATTTCTTGCGCTCCTTCATGTTCCGAGTGCATGCCTAGGATGTTAGCAGAACGACTAATAATCTGGGTTAGCTCTTCATGATTATAGAAGTCAAGTCGCTGCACTAATCCAAAGCGATCTCGTAGGGGAGATGTCAGTAATCCAGCACGAGTGGTGGCTCCGACCAAGGTAAAGGGGGGAAGATCTATCTTAACACTCTGCGCGGCAGGTCCGTCCCCTATTACAATATCAATTTGAAAGTCTTCCATTGCCGGATAGAGAACCTCCTCTACGATTGGACTTAGGCGATGAATCTCATCAATAAAGAGGACATCATGCGGCTCTAGTCGAGTCAAAATAGCGGCTAAATCCCCTGGCTTTTCAATCACAGGGCCGGATGTTTGACGTAAGGTGACCCCCATCTCTTGGGCAATAATATTCGACAGAGTGGTTTTACCCAGGCCTGGTGGTCCATAAAGCAGAACGTGATCAAGCTGTTCATTACGCATCCTAGCCGCATCCATCGACAGTTGTAACTGCTCACGGACCGCTTTTTGACCGATGTATTCTTTAATTTGTTGAGGACGAACCGAAGGCGCTGTATAGATATCATCAGCAACTTCTTGGCTCGCAATAATACGATCCGTTTCAATCATTATGCGCTACCAGGATACAGGCTTGGGGAATGTGTACAAGACAAAACGGACTCATAATTTAACACCTTGAAGCGCGCGCTTAATGAGTTCTTCCAAAGAAAGGGTCTCATTAAAGACTGAAGAAATCATTTTTTCGGCTTGAGTGTTTTTATAACCTAGCGAAATCAACGCTTCGCCAGCAGAGTGTTTAATGGTATTTGCAAAGGCGGTTGGTTGAATATTTAAATGACCTTGAGCATTGAGTGCGGCCAATGGTTTTTCATAACTTAATAAGCCAGCTTCGACCACCGTTTTAAGGCGATCGCGCATCTCTATCTGCAAGCGTTCGGCGGTTTTCTTACCGACGCCGGGAATGCGCGTTAAGGCGCTGATATCACCGTTATCGATATAGGCGCAAAAGTCATTGACAGACATTGCGGAGAGAATCCCTAATGCCATTTTCGCTCCAACTCCATTGACCTTAAGCAGGGTCTTAAAGAGTACTCTTTCTGACTCTGTAGCAAAGCCAAATAACAACATAGCATCTTCACGAACGTGCATATGCGTCAGGATAGTGACCTCTTCTAGCGCATTTTCTAGCTGATAGAAAGTCGACATAGGCGCTTCTATTTCATAACCCACCCCATGCACATCTAAAACAAGCAAAGGTGGACGTTTATGGACAAGCTGCCCGCGTAAAAAACCAATCATAACGACTACAATTCCTAATTTAATTTCAAACTAAATAATAAGTTTTTAAAACCCTATTTAGAATTTAGTGCCTTTAGAGATCAATTCAGCATCAATGCCTAAAGACATATAACGATCGTGGCACAAAGCGCAGGCTAATGCATCTGCCGCATCTTCTTGCGGTGGTTGTGATAATTTTAAAATATTCTGAACCATATATTGAATTTGCTCTTTGCTAGCATGTCCCTTACCCACAATTGTACTTTTTATCTGGGTAGGCGTGTATTCCATAATAGGCACATCTTTGATAGCGGCCGCACAGAGAATAACACCGCGCGCCTGCCCAAGGATAATGGCCGACTTAGGGTTTTTATGAACAAAAACCTTCTCTACCGCCATAATATCAGGTTGGTACTGATCGATAATTTGGCAAACAGATTCAAAAATATTTTTAAGACGCTGCGCACCTGAAAACTTCTCAACCCGGATCACGCCGCTCACCACATAAGTTGCATGGTAGCGCCCTGACTCAACCACGCCAAACCCTGTTTTACGCGAGCCTGGATCAATGCCTAAAATGCGTTTTAATTTTGCCAAACTTTTCTCTATTTAAGATGAAGAAACCATTGAAATATCATATTGAGCGAACTAAACAAACGGAGTCTTATTTGACCAGGCCTGCTTGTCTTGAAAAGTTAAGCATTTTCTCTACTGAATTGAGCGCTTTGAGGCGGATCGATTCTTCAATCAAAATCTCCCCCGTTTGCTTTTCTAAACATTCGGCTAAATTTTGCAGACCATTCATCGCCATCCAAGGACAGTGAGCACAGCTCTGACACGTTGTGCCATGACCACCTGTTGGGGCAATCAATAATTTTTTATGCGGTGCCAACTGTTGCATCTTGTAGAAAATACCATAATCAGTGGCCACAATAAACTCTTGATCAGGCAGCGTTTGCACCGCCGTTAGCATAACTTTGGTTGAGCCGACGACATCCGCTAAATCCACTACCTCGCTTGGCGATTCAGGGTGCACCAATACCTTAGCTTGCGGATGTTTTTCCATCATCTCTTGTAATTCGAAGGCCTTAAACTCTTCATGTACAAGGCAATAGCCCTGCCAACAGATCATCTCTACACCGGTTTCCTGTTCGATCCAATGCCCTAAATGGCGATCAGGAGCCCAAATAATTTTTTTACCCTGTTCTTTTAAGTGAGTGACTATCTGCAATGCATTTCCAGAAGTGACGACCCAATCGGCCATAGCCTTGACCTCAACACTGGTATTGGCGTAAACCACCACCGTATGATCAGGATATTGCGCACAAAACTGGGTAAATTCTTTGGCCGGACAGCCTATATCCAGAGAACAAGTTGCCTCTAAATCAGGCATTAGAACCGTTTTTTCAGGGGAGAGCATTTTGGCAGTTTCGCCCATAAAACGCACGCCACACACGACTAATTCATCCGCCGTGGATTGTGCACCAAAGTTGGCCATCTCTAATGAATCTGCAACGACTCCACCTGTCTCTTCAGCCAAAGCTTGCAGTTCGGCATCCACATAGTAATGTGCAATCAATTGCGCATTATGTTTTTTTAAGAGGGCTTTAATTTTGGTTTTAAGGCGCTCTTTTTCAGCATTATTCAACCAGGGTTGCGTTTTTGCCTCAACCGCAAGTTGCTGAATACGCGCTTCTAGTCGTGCTGGAATTTCAACCGTTTGCTTATTCATAGCATCTAAATCGCTCAATTTTGTTACTTAGACTGTTCTAACAGAGGTTTTTTAAAGCGTAACCCTAAATCTTCAAGCTGGCTATTATCTACCAGGCCTGGTGCGGCCGTTAATAGACAAGCGGCCGACTGTGTTTTAGGAAAAGCGATAACGTCACGAATGGAATCGATTTTACCCAAAATCATAATCAGACGATCTAGGCCAAATGCCATACCGGCATGTGGAGGACAACCATACTTTAATGCGTCTAATAAGAAACCAAACTTCTCACGGGCTTCTTCATCAGATATGCCCAGCATTTTAAAGACAGCGGCTTGCATCTCAGAACTATGGATACGGACAGAGCCGCCGCCGACTTCAAGACCATTAATAACCAAATCATAGGCTTTAGAGAGCATTTGCTCTGGTTCATCATGATTTAGAATTTCTTCAGTGGTCGCTTTAGGCTGAGTAAACGGATGGTGAATCGCCGTCATACGAGCGGTTTTTTCATCCGCTTCAAACATTGGAAAGTCAACGATCCACACGGGCTTCCATTCACCATTAAGCATATTTAGATCTTCACCAATCTTAACGCGCAATGCCCCTAAGGCTTCGTTTACAATCTTGGCCTTATCCGCGCCAAAGAAAACGATATCACCATCCTGCGCACCGACACGAGTCATAATTTCCATGACCTGATCTGGGAAGAACTTAACGATGGGCGATTGTAGACCTTCAATACCGGCCGCCAGGTCATTGACCTTAACATATGCCAATCCTTTAGCGCCATAGATAGAGACAAACTTAGTATAAGCATCAATCTCTTTACGGGAGATACTGCCCCCACCAGGTACGCGTAGTGCTGCGACACGTCCCTTAGGGTCTTTAGCGGGTGCAGCGAATACTTTAAAATCGATGTCTTGCAATAAATCAGCCACATCGACCAATTCCATATCGATACGTAAGTCAGGACGATCAATCCCGAAACGTTGAATCGCTTCAGAGTAAGGCATGCGTGGGAAATCGTAATCAAAATTAACGCCAATTGATTCTTTAAAGATGGTTTTAATGAGACCTTCCATCAGATTCATTACCGCACCTTCTTCCATAAAAGAGGTCTCGATATCGAGCTGTGTAAATTCAGGCTGACGATCGGCACGCAAGTCCTCATCACGGAAACAGCGAGTAATTTGATAATAACGGTCGAAACCAGACATCATCAACAACTGTTTAAAGAGCTGTGGCGACTGTGGCAATGCAAATGATTTATGCAGATGAGTACGACTTGGTACTAAATAATCACGTGCACCTTCTGGTGTTGACTTAGTCAACATCGGCGTTTCGATATCCATGAAATTTTGGTCATCTAAATAACGACGCATGGTACGTGTCACTTTGTAACGTAACATCATGGTTTCTTGCATCTCTTCGCGGCGTAAATCGATGTAACGGTACTTTAATCGCACCTCTTCACTGACATTCTTTTCATCTAACTGAAAAGGAATCGGCTCAGCCATACTCAAGACTTCCATATCTGTCGCGACTATCTCAATTTTGCCCGTCACCATATTGGGGTTAATTGTGCCTTCAGTA
>JBNJEY010000069.1:0-7306 GCA_051746325.1 Pseudomonadota bacterium | reverse complement strand
TTTCGGCTGATTTATTTACTCACTTTACAAGGAATGCTTTATGGCCATGCAATCAATCAATCCCGCTACTGGCGAATTATTAGGCTCATTTGAAACCTGGGATCAAGAGACATTGGACGATGTCGTGACGCAGGCGGGTTATATGTTTGATGACTGGGCAAAACTAACGCCGATTGAAGATCGTTGTTTAATGATAAGACGCGTTGCCGATGTATTACGTGATGACAGTGATTTATTAGCGGAGTTGATTACCTTAGAAATGGGGAAGACCTTTATGGAGGCGGAGGCCGAAATTGAGAAATGCGCCATGGTTTGTGAGTTTTATGCAGAGAATGGCCCGAACTATTTACAAGATGAGATTATTGAAACCGATGCTAGCCGTAGTTATGTCAATTATCAGCCATTGGGTGTCGTACTGGCGGTTATGCCGTGGAACTATCCCTTTTGGCAAGTGTTCCGCTTTGCCGCACCCGCTTTAATTGCAGGCAATATTGCGGTTTTAAAACATGCTTCAAATGTGCCGCAATGCGCCTTGGCAATGGAAGAAGTTTTTAGAAAAGCCGGTTTTCCGGACAATATCTTTACGACCTTAATGATTGGTGCGCAGATGGTTGAAAGTGTGATTCGCCATCCAGCCGTGCGTGCGGTGACCTTAACGGGCAGCGAAAATGCAGGGCGTAAAGTCGCCAGTATTGCCGGTTCAGAATTGAAGAAAACGGTTTTAGAGCTCGGTGGTTCAGATGCCTTTATCGTGCTTGAAAATGCGGATATGAAAAAAGCGGTTGAAGGGGCGGTTAAGGGTCGTTTCCAGAATATGGGGCAGAGTTGTATCGCCGCCAAACGTTTTATTGTAGACCATGTGCAGGTAGATACTTTTATTGAACTCTTTAAAACAGCGATTGAAGCTAAATTTGTTGCCGGAGATCCGATGGATCCAGCGACCACCTTAGCGCCCATGGCGCGTCAAGATCTATTGGATGAGTTGCATGAACAAGTCATGGAGTCCGTTGATTTGGGGGCGGTGATTGTCACGGGCGGCTATCAGCTGGATCGCCCCGGCTGTTATTACGCGCCAACCATCTTGACCAATGTCTCCAGTAATATGCCGGCCTATTACGAAGAGTTTTTTGGGCCAGTCGCAATTGTCATTAAAGCCACAGAGCCGGCACATGCGTTGGGTATTGCTAACTCGATTGATTATGGTTTAGCAGGCAGTATTTGGAGTGATGATTTAGCAACGGCTGAAACAATGGCACGAGGTATGGAGTCAGGCGCCACGTTTATTAATAGCTTTAGTTTTTCCGATCCTAGAATGCCATTTGGAGGGGTTAAAAATTCGGGTTATGGTCGTGAGCTCTCTTCACAGGGGATTCGTGAGTTTACCAATGTGAAGTCTATTTGGATTAAGTAACACTGAAAAAACTCAGTGGCTACCTAAAAGCCGATTTTACCGGTTTTTTAATTAAAAAATAGAGAATACAATGTTTGACCTATTATTCAAAACACTCTCAGACCTAAAAGAGCCAGCGATTATTTGGCGTTTATTTATCCCCTTTATCGCCTCGATTATTTTGGTCTCTTTAATGGGGTATGGCTTATTTGGCATCTTTGCAGTCAGCGATTTTATTATAGAGAATCCGATGGTGAGTGAGGTTAATAGCTGGACTCTGCAAGCAGAGCAAAGCATTGGTGCCGTGCCTTTTATCGGCGCGATACTGCTTTGGATTGTGACCACTATAGTGGCCATTGTAGCGGGTGTTATGGCCTTCCTATTGGGGAGTTATCTGATTCTGTTATTTGCCATGATTATTACCGGTTTTATGACGGATAGTTTAGTCAAAGTCATTCATGATAAACATTACCCGCATGTGAGCTATGTGGGGCATGGCTCAACCTTAGGCATGCTGTGGAAGATGCTTAAATATGGTTTACTGCTGTTACTTGTGTTTTTATTAACCATTCCAATTATGTTTATTCCGCTGGTTAATATCGTTTGGTTTTGGTTACTGGGTTTCATGTTTTTTAGATATTCATTGGTCTTGGATGTCGGCCAGGTAATTCTGCCAGAATCGATGTTTAATGCAGTTAAAGGTTTCGGTAACTGGACGCCAACTCTAAGTTTAGGGGGGCTGTTTTTGCTCAGTACTATGCCGTTATTAGGTCTGTTTATTCCGGTACTGGCAGTCATTGCTTTAGCGCATTATTATTTCAATTACCTATCGACCCTGCCTAAACCCGCTGAGTAGATTTTTATCAATCTCATTTCGATATTAAGATACAAGGCACTAAGACCACGAAGTTTTAGGGTTGATTAGATGTGTTCTGGCATTTAACCGGGCCTGGTAGGTTTTCTGGAAGGGCGTATTTCTAAGACACAAAGTCTTTTAACTTTGTGTCTTAGTGCCTTCGTGGTGAATTTCTTTGAATTGAAGCGATTATCGTTTAGCTTTTTTAGGCTTTTTAGCAGGCGCCTTTTTAGCCCTTTTCTTTTTAGCTGATTTTTTCGCCATCTCTTTAATTGTAAAAGTCGGTTCTAGCCCCGCGATCTTCTCAATAGGCAACTTTTGCTCTAGATGGTATTCAATACGCTCTAGATGTTTTAGGTCATGGCGTTCAACCAAATTGATGGCGATTCCGACTTGCTGAGCGCGACCTGTACGCCCAATACGGTGAATATACATGTCACCGCGAAAAGGCATGTCGTAGTTAATGACGTGGGTAATCTTTAACATATCTAAACCACGTGCCGCAACATCGGTGGCCACCAAGACTTTAATCTTGTTGGCCTTGAATTTATTCATTTTGTCCAGACGAGTCGCTTGGGTAAAGTCGCCATGCAGCACCTGTGCTGAAATATTTTGTGATTGCAGCCATTCAGTGACTTCTATGGCTTTTTCTTTCTTGTTGCAGAAGACAATGGCGCTCTGACAGCTGGCATCGTTTAAAATATTTTTTAATAGAGCGTCTTTATGTGCCTTGTCATTGGCTAAATAAACAAGCTGCTGAATCTGCTCTGACTTGGTATTTGGGGCATCAATTTGTACAACTTCTGGTTCATCCAAAATGTCCTCAGCAAACTTCTCGATACCTGCTCCCGCTAAGGTGGCAGAGAAAAGACCTGCTTGGAAGTCGCCCGGAATCGCATCCAAAAGTGCGCGAACCACGGGTCCTTGTCCCATGTCTAACATTCGGTCAGCTTCATCGATAATCACCATCTCAATATAAGAGAGTGTCACGGCATCTTCTTCGATTAATTTGGCTAAACGCCCAGGGGTTGCAATTAAAATATCGCAGGCCCGGGTTAAGACATCGATCTGTACGCCGAGCTTAAAGCCACCAGTGATAATGACCGATGGAAAGTTGCAATAAGAACCTAGGTTTTTGACAACCTTATGAATTTGAAAGGCGAGCTCACGGGTAGGTGACAATATTAAAATACGGGGATGTCTGCTTGAGTGCTTAGGCTCATCCAATAAATATTGCAGTGCTGGCAGTACAAATGCGGCCGTTTTCCCCGTGCCTGTAGCCGCGCCCGCCAATACATCTTTACGATCTAGCATTAACGGAATAGCGGCGGCTTGAATAGGGGTTGGCTTATTGTACGACTGCTTTTTGATGGCGCGTAATAGTACGTCATCTAGGTCAAATTCTTCAAATGTCATGCGACTCTCTGTTGTGATTTATGGGCTTTCTCAGGCTTTTTTGACCAGGCATAGGGCAGCTTGGCTAAGCTTGTTTAGCGACGATTTATCTTATAGCAAGGATTATACGTGCTTGCGTCAATTTTCATGCGCTTTTGTTCGACAAAACTTTGTAATAAGTCATCCATAGCGGCCATTATTTCTGGATCACCGTTTAATTCAAAAGGGCCATATTTTTTAATTTCGAGTATGCCTTTGGCCTTAACATTGCCGGCAACAATGCCCGAAAAGGCCTTTCTGAGCTGGCTAGCAAGGAGGTGTGGAGCTTGATCCCTATTTAAATTGAGTTGTGCCATATTTTTATGGGTCGGTAGAAAGGGTTGTTGTTGATCCAATTCTAGGGTAATTCGCCAATTGTAGTAATAAGCATCACTGCTGTTTTTACGGTCTCGATGAATGAGCTTCATATACTCTTTCATGCGCATGGCAACATCCCTAGGGCGATCAATCATCACCTCTAAAAGATCAATAGCTTGCGTCCCTAGCGTGGTTTTAATAAAGTGCATGATCGAATCAAAATAGGCTTGACTGTCACCGTTGCCAGTGAGAATGACGGGTAGTGGTAACTCTCTGTTTTTAGGATGTAGCAAAATACTCAATAAATAGAGTAACTCCTCCATGGTACCAGGGCCACCAGGCAAGATAACAATGGTATGCCCTAAACGGACAAACGCTTCGAGCCGTTTTTCAATATCTGGCAGAATGCAGAGTTCATTCACAATTGCATTTGGGGCTTCCGCCGCAATAATGCCTGGCTCGGAAATACCAATATAACGTCCCTCTTTATAACGTTGTTTGCCATGGCCGACCACAGCCCCTTTCATAGGAGCCTTCATAACACCTGGGCCACAACCTGTGCAGATATCTAAGCTGCGTAAGCCAAATTCATAACCGAGGTGTTTACTGTATTTATATTCCGCTTCTGAAATAGAGTGCCCACCCCAACAAACCACTATATTCGGCAGAGTATTAGGTCGCATTAACTGCGCATTGCGTGCGATGTGAAAAATCGCATTGGTAATACCATGAGAGCTGCCGAGCTTAAATTGCGGATTCTCCATAATTTGATTTCGTGAATAGATTAGGTCACGAATCACCGCAAAAAGGTGTTCCCGAATACCGACAATAAGTTGATTGTCGACAAAGGCGTGGCGAGGTGCATTTTTGATAATCAATTGTACCCCGCGACCCTTGACGGTAACCTCAATGCTAAAGCTAGCGTATTTTACAAGTAGCTCTAAACCGTCATCTTCTTGTATCCCAGTCCCAGTATTAAGTACCGCTAAGGCACACTGTTTAAGAAGTTCATTTAAACCTTGATCAGACGCATCACAAAGCTGACTAGCTTCTTGATAAGATAAAATTTGAAGTGATCCTTCTGGACGGATGATGACTTCTGCAATATCGGTATTCATATTAAGGTAAACTCATCTTTCGGTTCTGAACGGTAAATGTTATTGAAGTTTTCGACTTACAATGCCGCACTAGAGACCGTTTTTATATTAATTTAATTTGGCTATCATTGAGGTTTTTATTATGCGTGACAAACGCCCTTATGAGGAAGGTTTTTTCATCATTTTACTGCTATTGGCATTGGCGGGATTGATTTGGCTGTTTACCCCGTTTTTAGAAGCACTGTTTTTTGCGATGATTTTAGCGACTGCAAGTTACCGACTCTATATGCAGCTATTGTCGCGCTGTAATGGCTCGAAGACCCTCGCCGCATCTGCCATGAGTACCATCGTCTTTATCGGCGTGATTGCGCCAGTGACCTATTTACTGATTGAAGTCAGTATGCAAGTTGGACAACTCTATGGCGAGGCGCAAACTTGGATTAATGCACAGGACTCAGAAAGTTTGGCAAATTTAAACCAATCTTTATTGGCCTATCTGCCGTTTAGCGAAGCAGCTCAGGCGGGTGCTTTAGAGCAAATTAAAGCCAATTCGGCCAAAATTATCGCCTTCGTACAGAAAACAACAGTGTATTTATTAGAAGGCATTGTCGGCACCACCTCCTCTTTTATTGCCTTTATCGGACTTTCAATTTTTGCGCTGTTCTTCTTTTACCGAGATGGTCATGCGATTGTTAAGCATCTTGCAATTTTATCACCATTGGAAAATCGTTATGATCTGATGATTATGCAGCGCTTTGCCAGTTTATCGACGGTGTTGACTTTGAGTGTTGTTGGTATCGCGATATTACAAGGTGTCTCTTTTGCATTAGTATCATGGGTCTTAGGTTTGCCTGGACTGTTTATCGGGATGGCGATTGCGGTAACCTCCTTTATTCCCATGGTAGGCGCCACTCTGGTGTGGATTCCAATTGTAGTGTACGCCTTACTTCAAGGGGATTATGTCATGGCATCGGTCATTAGCTTCTGGGGTGTGGTGATTACCGGCTTTGTGATTGATAATGTTATGCGTCCAATAATCATTACCAAACTCACCAAAGGACTTGGTCAATCCGAGCAAGATTTATCGGTCGCAAATCATACCTTATTAACGGTTCTATCGACCTTTGCAGGCTTGATTCATTTTGGCGTAATCGGGCTGTTTTTCGGACCCGTGATTGCTGCCATGGCGATTACCATCTTTGATGTTTATGAGCATAAGAATTCTAACGTACTGGATAGAACATAGTGATAATCCATTACGCTAAAGAGTGGTATGATATTGGATAAGTATTGTTACCGCCGATTTTAAAATTCCAATTTGGGAGATTTTTATGAATACAAAAAAAATAGCATTTTCTTTTTCAAAACTTGTACTACTAATGGGGTTTTTCAGTACCCCCATCACGGCATCTAGCAGCACAGTTGAAGATCCTTATATCCAAGGGTTTCAGGCCTATTCGGAAGAGGTGAAAAACTCCAGTAATGTGTTAGCGGATGCGGTAAATACTTATGCCGATGAGGTTCTTAAGACAGAAAGAAAAGTTGGCTATATTGGCGAGGCCTTGCCGATTCCAAAAGCTGTGAAAGTCACTGACGGGGTTTATACGGTAGTGGGGAGTATGATTTGGCATAATCCAGCGAACTTTGGGTTAAATAATAATCTCTCATTTATGATTTTTGAAGAGGGTGTCTTTGTCTTTAATGCGGGTGCAAATCCGGCTTTAGCGTTTTCATTACATCAACAAATTAAGCAGATAACAGACAAGCCTGTCAAGTGGCTTGCAGTAGAGAATAGTCAAGGACACGCTTATTTAGGCGCAAGTTATTGGGCCGATATTGGGGTTAAAAACCTTTATTCTAGTAGTACGGCGAATGCTGAGTTTAATCGAGGGTTTGATTCAATTAAAGCGGATTGGTCTACACAAGTTGGAAAAAATATCACTAATTCTGCCCGTAATGTGACCGATAAATTCACGACCTTTGAGGAGTCGATGACGATTGATGTTGGCGGTGGAGAAACCGTTATTTTACAAGACTTTGGACCTGGGCATACTTATGCTTCTACTAGTGTCTATGTGCCTTCACGTAAGGTTCTCTTAACAGGAGATTTAGGTTTTAATGAACGTATGCCGGTATTCTTTGGTTATACCAACACCTTTGCATGGGTAGAGTCTTACAAAAACATGTTGGAGACTATCCCCGCTGACACCA
>JBNJEY010000068.1:0-7315 GCA_051746325.1 Pseudomonadota bacterium | reverse complement strand
ATTATGGTGACACACGATGAACGGTTACTGCCCTATTGCGATAAAATTCTTAAAATTGTGGCTGGAAAAATCGACACTATCGACAACCGTAACCCGCAACAGAGCCAAGACAACCCAGTGATTTAAACGCTTTTTAAGCGTCTTTAGCCGCTCAAGCGTTACTAAGGTGGCTTCGATTGAACACTTGTATGGCTACCACGCTTGTGTTGCGCGGCGTTAAATTAATGGTAGGCTTTATGCGAAAAGTACAGAGCCAAGGCTACTAACATAATCGCCAACGCATAGTAGAGCAGCTCAAGCGGCTCGGTCGGCTTTAAGAAAATCGCCTGTTCAAAAAACATGACGATTAGGATGAGCACAATCACTTTGGCCAAACGGTCTTTCAACTCGTCCAATGAGCTGATAAAGAGGATATTGCTCGCCCCATGTTGGGAGCCCGCAATGTCGATTTTGGAAATAAACAGTTCATACAAGCCTAAAGAGAAAATCAGCAAGATTGCACCTAGCAAAAAGCCGTCAACCGACCCCACCACATGCGCCACCGTTTGTGCTTTTAGTAAGGCGCGCCCGGCATCGTCTAGCTCATGATAGTGAGCCAGGTGAGACATGGTGTAAAAGACATCTACCGAGGTCATATAAAAAATGCCAAAGGCGGCGATTAAACTGGCTACAACGGCAATTAACACGACAAAACGACTGTTCCATAAGGCCGCTTCAAAATAAATCTCGGTCTTACTTGACTGACGTTCTTCGGTGGAACAAGGTTCAACAGGTTGATTTTGCATCTATTTGACTCCTAGCTAAAATGGAAAGTGGTTCGGCAAGCGTTCTACAGGGTTTTATGCCTTATGCTTTAGAACCCAGCAGTTCAATGGTGAGGGTATGATTGGTGTAGATGCATAAGTCGCCTGCAATATGCAGCGATTTTTCGACCACATCTCGTGCCGAAAGCTCAGTATTGGCCATTAAGGCT
Organism: Pseudomonadota bacterium; assembly: GCA_051746325.1. Classification (GTDB taxonomy): domain Bacteria; phylum Pseudomonadota; class Gammaproteobacteria; order Thiomicrospirales; family Thiomicrospiraceae; genus Thiomicrorhabdus. Next base: position 6,342 of record JBNJEY010000068.1, on the reverse strand, counting down.
TGCGCGGCCGCGTGGGCGTAACTTCCGCCAGAACCGATGGCAATAAAGTCATCTTGTGGCTCAATCACATCGCCGGTGCCCGAAATTAATAACATATTGTCTTGGTCGGCCACTAACATCATCGCTTCTAACTTTCTCAAAGCACGATCGGTACGCCAATCTTTGGCCATCTCCACCGCAGCGCGCATTAACTGGCCATTGTGGGTTTGTAGACGCCCTTCAAAACGCTCGAACAGAGTAAACGCATCGGCGGTCGCACCGGCAAACCCGGCAATGACTTGGCCATTATATAAACGGCGTACTTTGCGCGCATTGCCTTTCATAACAATGTGACCTAGCGTCACTTGACCATCGCCACCAATGACCATTTCGCCATTGCGTTTTGCACATAAGATTGTGGTTCCGTGAAATGACATGCTTGAATCCTTTATTGTCTGATTAACTTAGTTTGGTTTATATACTGGCTATTTTAAATGAAAACGCCTGTCGATTCGATAGGATTCGTTTTTTCTTCAGCCACCTTAGCTTTTGTTTTTCTTGGCGCGCGGATGGGCTTGGTCGTAGACTTGTGCCAAGTGTTGTAAATCGAGCTTGGTATAGATCTGCGTGGTTGAGAGATTAGCGTGACCGAGAATCTCTTGAACTGCTCGCAAATCACCGCTCGACTCCAAGACATGGGTGGCGCAAGCATGGCGTAAACGGTGCGGCGACATCTTAGTGGGCAGGCCTGCTTGAAACGTACGTTTATCGAGCTGATTCTGGATAGAACGGACACTTAACCGCCCGCCGCGTTGATTAACGAAAACGGATTGCTCAATCTCTTCGGCATGCTCATCGCGAATCTGTAACCACACTTGAATCGCTTTCAACGCTTTTGAGCCGACTGGGGCAAGGCGCTCTTTCATGCCTTTACCCAAGACACGTACCCAACCAGATTCTATCTCATCCAGACCGGGGGAGAGATCCAATTCGGCGCATTCTGAAACCCTTAATCCGGCCGAGTAGAGCAGTTCAAAAATAGCCTGATCACGCACATCTTGCCAGGTTTCTAAAGGTTGCTCTAATAGACGCTGTGTCCAATCGACATCCAAACTTTTAGGCAGAGGCTGAGGTTGTTTGGGCGCTTTTAGCCCCTTAGCGGGGTTTTTAATGACTTGGTTCTCAAACAACAGATAATCATAGAAAGAGCGAATGGCAGACAGCTGCCTGGCCAGCGTTCTGGCACTGATGCCGTTTTGAACTCGAAAAGCCAAAAAAGCGCGAATACTCTCCGAATCAATGACTTGCCACTGTGAAAAGTTCTTAACCAGTGAGGTTTGGTACTCAACGGCTGTTAAGGAGGCCTGTTCACTTAGATCGGTTTCAGACAATAACTCACCTGAGAGATAAAACCCCAAAAAGGATTCAATATCACGCTGATAATTGGAGACCGTATGCACCGACTTATTCTGTGATTGCAACTGCCTTAAATAGTCACTTATAGTCATTTAATTTCATCGACTCGGACTTTAAAAAGGTGATTCATTTTAGCCGTCACGAGCTCAGCCATCATTTTTAAAAAGTAGGTGCCTAAACTTGGATGAAAGCGCTCAGTTTGACTGCCTAGCGCCAATACACCCCAGACGTTTTTCGTGCCCAAGGGTAAAACGCAGACAGAGGTCATTAGCTCTTGTGTATGAAACAAGCCGTTTTGCCACTCTTTTTCCAATAAACCGCAGACGGGGTGGTTCACACACATTTGACTTTTTAAGGTTTCAGACCAAGTTTGACTGACGCCTAATTGACTCACCCCCCTCAAACTGACTTGGGGGACATCCCAAGTCACTAAGGAGATGTAATCTACTTCAAACAGGCCACCCATCGTCTCATAGATACAATCCACCGCCTGCTGATCAGTTTGCGTCGCCATGAGCGATTTTGTAAAATCTTGTACCTTCTGGAACAATAGGCTGTTTTCACCCGCGACATCCATCAAGCCATCCACTTCAATCTGCAAGCCATCACGCTGCTCTCGCAGTTGATAAACTTGTCGCTCCAATAATGAGACCGCTTTACCACTTTTTGGATGCGGCAGACTTAACTCGTCCAATAAATTCGGAAAAACATGGAAAAAGGTCCGATTTTTATCTAAATAGTTGGCAATATCTTCGGCATGTAGTGCTGTATGAGTCATCGCTCTAAACTTCCTTCAAAAACGGTCACCGCTGGACCACTCATCCATACGGGAGAATCCATTTCACCACTCCAACTAATGAGTAAATCGCCACCAGGCAAGCTCACACTGACTTGGTCGGCCAATAACCCCCACTTCTTTAAAATCGCCACTGCGGCACAAGCGCCAGTTCCACAGGCTAAGGTTTCAGCCGCGCCGCGCTCATAGACGCGTAGTTTAATATGCATTGGATCGATAATCTGGGCAAAACCGACATTGACGCGTTCGGGAAAAAGCGCATGGGACTCTAAGGCTTCGCCCAAGGCGGCCACTGGGGCGGAGTCAATGTCATTGACCAAAATAAGCGCATGCGGATTTCCCATTGAAACCGCGCCTAAAGATATTTTTTGGCCTTCCACCACCACCGAATAATGATCTTTTTGTTCTAGCTGGTTAAAAGGCAGGTTGACCGGATTAAAATTGGGCGCGCCCATATTCACACGGACTAGGCCATTCTCCTCGATATAGAGCACAATCACACCGGATGCGGTTTCGACCTGAATCTGCGTTTTGTCGGTTAACCCCTTGTCATAGACAAAGCGCGCAAAACAGCGAGCGCCATTGCCACACTGCTGAACCTCTGAACCATCGGCATTAAAAATTCGATAGCGAAAATCCACACCCGCCTGTGTCGCTTGCTCCACGACCAAGAGTTGATCAAAACCGACGCCAAAGTGTCTATCAGACCATTGGCGGATTTGATCGGCTGAAAATTCGATCTTTTGCGAAAGGCAATCGATCACCATAAAGTCGTTTCCAAGGCCCTGCATTTTTGTAAAATTAAGTCTCATCACGATGCGTGTTTCTTCCTCTGATTCAAGTTTGGTTTGAGCCTGTTTTTGACATACTCCCCCGCCCTAAAGGGCGAGATTTTACGCACTAAAGGATAGTAACCATCAATTCTTGTGAATTTAGCATGCAAAACTGCAATACGCAAACCATCAACACGCAAATATAACGCCTTTTCCTTTATAATGTCTCTTCACACAAATTACCAGGTTATATCAACTCGGTATAACACATTATAAATTAAGTCTACGCAAGCGTTTGAAGGATAATTTAAATGATGACCCCTAATGAAATTGTTCACAGTCTAGATGCCCATATTGTTGGCCAGGCAGAAGCCAAACGTGCCGTCGCTATTGCTTTGCGTAATCGCTGGCGCCGTAATCAACTGCCTGAAGCATTACGCCAAGAGGTCACGCCCAAAAACATTTTAATGATTGGGCCAACCGGGGTCGGTAAAACCGAAATTGCCCGCCGTTTAGCAAAATTGACCAATGCGCCCTTCTTAAAGATTGAAGCCACTAAATTTACTGAAGTCGGTTATGTCGGCCGTGATGTCGATTCCATTATTCGTGACCTGGTCGAAAACGCCCTGAAAATTACGCGTGAACACGCCATGAAAAGCGTGCAACGCAAAGCCGAAGACGCGGCCGAAGAACGTATCCTGGACATCCTACTACCCCCCGTGCGGGGTCGTGAAGAAGAAAGTCATGATTCCATGTCGCAGACGCGTCAAAAATTCCGTAAACGATTACGCGAAGGTGACCTGGATGATAAAGAGATCGAACTAGATCTAACGGCGGCACCCGCGCATGTCGAAATAATGGGTGCCCCGGGCATGGAAGAGATGACTCAACAGCTGCAAGGGATGTTTGAGGGGCTGGGCCAAACTAAAAAAGAGAAGCGTAAATTACCGATTAAAAAAGCTTTAAAAGCCTTAATTGATGAAGAGGCCGGCCGATTGGTGAAAGAGGAAGAGATTAAAACCCAAGCGATTGAAAATGTGGAGCAAAACGGTATTGTCTTTATTGATGAAATCGATAAGGTGGCCAAGGGCAGTGAAAACAGCGCAGGCGTCTCTCGTGAAGGGGTGCAACGTGACCTATTGCCCTTAATTGAAGGGTGTAGTGTTTCGACGAAACATGGCACGATTAAGACCGACCATATTCTGTTTATTGCCTCTGGCGCGTTCCACACAGCTAAGCCTTCTGACCTTATTCCAGAACTACAAGGCCGCTTACCGATTCGGGTTGAACTGAAGTCTTTAGGGGTAGAAGACTTTGTCCGAATCTTAACCGAACCGACCGCCTCTTTAACGCGTCAAGCCATCGCCCTTTTAAAAACCGAAGGCGTTGACTTAAGCTTTACGCCAGCGGGTATTCAACGTTTGGCGCAAATCGCCTTTGATGTCAATGAAGGCACAGAGAATATTGGCGCGCGCCGTTTACATACGGTATTGGAACGTTTACTGGAAGAGATCTCTTTCGACGCACCCAACCTCTCGGGAACACAAGTAGAGATTACCGCAGAATTTGTTGAAGAGCGTTTAGGCGAATTGGCGATAGATCAAGACTTATCACAGTATATTCTGTAATAGACGAGCTCTAACAGCCCCAGCAGACAAGGTCGCTGAAACACGAAAAAGAGGAGTAGCTGAACATTATGACAACGATGCCAAACCTAACCGATTTAAAATTGCACCAGGCCTCACGTAAACTAGAGATTCATTTCGACAGCGGTGAGACCTTTGAGTTAAGCTGTGAATATCTGCGTGTCTATTCACAGTCCGCAGATGTCACCGGCCATGCGCCCGGCCAAGAGGTTCTACAAGTCGGTAAGCAGGATGTCTCTATTGACGACATTACACCGGTGGGCAACTATGCGGTTAAACTGCACTTTAGTGATGGCCATAACAGCGGCATCTATACTTGGAAACGTTTATACGACCTGGGTAAAAACCAACAGGACTACTGGGTAGACTATCTACGCCGCTTAATGCGCGCCGGACATCAGCATCCCGAGTTAGAGAAGCTCAAACAACAGAGTCGTTAAGCTTTGCTCGATTGCTATTTTCAGCACGGCTCAAAAATTAATCAGTCGTAATAAAGAGTTCATATTATGAGTCAAAACAAACAAACCATCGATTTCGGATTTTCGGAAGTGCCATTAGAAGAGAAGGTCAAAAAGGTCAAGGGCGTATTTGACTCAGTCTCAAGCAACTACGATATTATGAACGACGTTATGTCGATGGGTCTGCACCGTTTATGGAAACGCCATACCATTGAGCTTAGCGGGATTCGTCCAGGCAATGTGGTATTAGATTTAGCGGGCGGTACTGGCGATTTAACCAAAGCCTTTGCCAAGCGTGTCGGTAAAACCGGGCGTGTCGTTTTAGCCGATATTAACGAGAGCATGGTGCGTGTTGGCCGTGACCGTTTAATTAATGAAGGCATTGCCGGCAATGTGGACTACACCATTACCAATGCCGAAGCCTTAGCGTTCCCAGACAATACCTTCGATCTGTGTACCATCGCTTTTGGTCTGCGTAATGTAACCCATAAAGACAAAGCGCTTGCAGAGCTCTACCGGGTCTTAAAACCGGGTGGTCAGCTGATGATTTTAGAGTTCTCTAAAGTCACCCAACCGCTGTTTGCCAAGTTCTATGATTTCTACTCCTTTAATATCCTGCCTAAAATGGGCAAACTCATTGCCAATGATGAGCAGAGCTACCAGTATTTAGCCGAGTCAATCCGCATGCATCCCGATCAAGAGACCTTGAAACAGATGATGTTAAATGCGGGGTTTGATAAGGCAGAATATCTCAATATGTCTGAAGGGATCGTAGCACTACATAGAGGCTGGAAGTTTTAGTTATTTAGCAAACTAAACAATCCATAGAAAATCCTTAAACAAATGTATCGAGTTTAACTATGAGCAAACAACCAGGCCTGGTGAATATTTCTTTATCGAAAACGATTGAATCGGCTTTAAATGCGGCTATTCGCTTAGATGAAGAGAAAGGGCGCGCTTTTACTGCATTAGAAGACAAGGTCATTAAGGTCACCTTGACACCCATAACGTTGCCTCTCTATTTTTTGTTCACCAATGACAGGGTCAGCGTGCAAAACCAGTTGACTGGCGATCCTGATGCGGAGCTAAAGTGTAGCTTATTGGATTTTATGAGCTTGCCATTAAACCGGACTCTGCCGACCAGCTTGATTGAAGGAGATAGAACCCTTGCTTTGCAATTTATTGACGGACTATGTGGCCTGGAGATTGATTGGGAGGAGCAGCTATCGAACTACACAGGTGATTTAGTGGCTTTTAAAATTGGGCATGGCCTT
>JBNJEY010000067.1:0-7334 GCA_051746325.1 Pseudomonadota bacterium | reverse complement strand
AATGATTTCAATGTCAGACAAAGAGTTGTTTAACTTTTTTCAAAAAAACTCAATATGTGAATCGCTTACGTTACAAGAAGTCGGCAAATTAATGAATTACCTACAAGAGAAATCCTATGAAGGCGGTGAAGTTATTTTTGATGCCGGTGATATAGGTGAATTGCTTGGTTTTATTATAAAAGGTAAGGTTGAGTTCACAGCAGCTGGTGAGCCTGAAAACACTGTTGGTAAACAAACCGTTGGTAATCTAATCGGTGAGATGTCTTTCTTTGATCGTAAGCCACGTAACTTAAGAATGAGCGCGAGTAAAAAAGGGGTTCAGTTTTTAGTGCTAACACGTGCTATGTACGATCGTTTAAAAGTAGAAGAACCTTACATTGCGGTGAATATTCTTGAAAATGCGATTGTAAGTTTGGATCACCTAGTGCGACATATGGGAGACGATATTTCAGCATTAGGGCATTACGTACACGGTTTTGGCAGACGCTAATTTAGCGCTGAGAAGTCCTTGCTTACGGTTGTAAGCACCTTGTCCCCGCCTTGAACGGTTTCGATTTTAGCGATTATCTGAATTGAAAATTACCAACAAGATAGAAATATCAAACGCCTTTCATTGCTTTGTAAGAAAAGGCGTTGGTATTTCTGTTTAAAATCAGTATAATACGCGAGTTCGTTCCTGCCATCGGTTGTGGAAACGGACTTTATTTAAAACCGATATGGAGAAAGTAATATGTTTAACGCAGAAGCTAAAGCAAAAATCGTTGAAGAATTTAAGACTAAAGAAGGCGATACAGGTTCACCAGAAGTTCAAATTGCACTTTTGACTGCACGTATCAAGGACCTAACTGAGCATTTTAAAGTTCACAAGCATGATAACCACTCTCGTACTGGTCTATTACGTTTAGTAAGTCGTCGTCGTAAGCTTTTGGATTATATCCATAGAAAAGACGGACAGCGTTATTTAGAAATCCTTAAGCGTCTTGGTTTACGTAAGTAATCAAACGGTTGGATTAAAAAAGCCCTCGAAAGAGGGTTTTTTTGTGCCCGAATTTCATGAAAAAGCGCTCAAATTACCTAGAAGATTGAGCAATAAAGGGTAGAATGGTTTGGTTAAATTCAGTAATGAATTGATGACTATTGATAAGAGACCTATCTACAAGTTAGGCCCTCTGTTTTATGATTGTCTGCAAACCAATTGAACCTGAATCCCTAAGTTAACCAGGCCTGATCAATTCCTGTGTTCGGTGAAACATCCGATTAATTTAGGGATTCAGGTTTCAGTCAATCTGTTGTAAAGAGCTTATTGAAATAAACGAAACCGATAAAAAATTAAAGGAACAATCATGGCTAAGATTACCAAGTCATTCCAGTACGGAAATCATGAAGTCACACTAGAGACTGGTGAGATCGCTCGTCAAGCAGACGGCGCGGTTATGATCGGCATGGGAAATACCCGAATTTTAGTGACCGTTGTTGCGGTTAAAACGGCCAAAGAGGGCCAAGAGTTTTTCCCCCTAACGGTGAACTATCAAGAAAAAGCCTATTCGGCTGGAAAAATACCGGGTGGTTTCTTAAAGCGTGAAGCGCGTCCTTCCGATAAAGAAACCTTAACGTCGCGTTTGATTGACCGTCCTATTCGCCCTTTGTTCCCTAAGGGATTCAAAAACGAAGTGCAGGTCATTGCTCAAGTGGTGGCTTTAGATCCAGAAGTGGGGGCTGAAGTTGCCGCCATGTTGGGAACCTCTGCTGCATTGGCTGTTTCTGGCGTGCCTTTTGCAGGCCCTCTGGGTGCGGCAATTGTCGGTTACCATAATGGTGAATATTTATTGAATCCATCGCCAGAAAGTCTACAAACCTCTGATTTAGAATTAAGTGTCGCGGGTACAGCAGATGCCGTTTTGATGGTTGAGTCTGAAGCGGCAGAGCTTTCTGAAGAGATTATGTTAGGCGCGGTTATGTTTGGCCATGCGCAAATGCAAGTTGCCATTAGTGCGATTGCGGAATTTGCTGGCGAAGTCGGAAAACCTCAGTGGGACTGGCAGGCGCAAGCGACCAATATTGAGTTGGAGTCAGCCGTTTATAGTTTGGTTCGTCCTGACGTAGAAACGGCTTATAGCACGGCGGACAAAATGGATCGTAATACGGCCTTAGATGCCGCTAAAGCTAAAGCAATGGCTGAACTGACTGATTCTGAAAGCAATCCGACCGGTTTTGAAGCCAAGGATATTCATAACGCCTTTGGTAAACTACAAAAAGAGATTGTACGTGGGCGTGTCATTGCAGGAGAGCCCCGTATTGATGGTCGTGACACTCAAACCGTTCGTCCAGTTACTTGTCGTGTCGGTGTCTTGCCTCAGGTTCATGGTTCTGCTTTATTCACCCGTGGTGAAACCCAAGCATTGGTTGTTACTACTTTAGGGACAGAAAGAGACGCGAAAATTGTCGATGACCTAACGGGTTCTTATCAAGACCGTTTTATGTTGCACTATAACTTTCCTCCCTTCTCGGTGGGTGAATGCGGTCGTGTTGGTATGCCGGGTCGTCGTGAGATTGGTCATGGTATGTTGGCGCGCCGTGGTGTGGCAGCCTTATTACCTACGGCTGAAGAGTTTCCCTATACCATTCGTGTGGTTTCAGAGATCACCGAATCGAACGGTTCAAGTTCAATGGCCTCTGTCTGTGGTACTTCAATGTCATTGATGCATGCCGGTGTGCCTATTGCAGCGCCCATCGCGGGGATTGCAATGGGTCTGATAAAAGAAGAGGCAGGGTTTGCGGTCTTGTCTGATATCTTAGGCGACGAAGATTATCTAGGTGACATGGACTTTAAAGTAGCCGGTACAGATCAAGGGATCACCGCGTTACAAATGGATATCAAAATCATGGGTATCACAGAAGATATTATGCACATCGCATTAGAGCAAGCTAAGGCGGGTCGTTTGACTATCCTAGAGTCTATGGCGCTTGCGATTAGCAAATCTAACGTAGGAGTTGCGCAAACGGCACCACGCTTCTTTATGGTAAAGGTTAAGCCTGAAAAAGTACGTGAAATCATCGGTAAAGGGGGCGCGACCATTCGCGCCATTACCGAAGAGACCGGGTGTATTATCGAGATTGATGACGAAGGTAACGTTAAAATTGCAGCCAAAGATGATGAATCTGCAAATGCTGCTAAAGCTCGTATCGCCGAGATTACGGTGGAGCCTGAAATTGGTAAAACCTATGATGCTGTCGTTAAGAAAATCGTCGATTTCGGTGCTTTTGTAGCCTATATGCCGGGGCGCGAAGGTCTAGTTCACGTTTCTCAGATTGCCGATGAACGTGTTGAAAACGTCGAAGATTACCTAAAAGAGGGTCAAGAGATTCGCGTTAAGCTCACTGAAGTTGATAAGCAAGGCCGAGTGAAGTTATCAATGAAAGAAGCAGAAAAATAATTTTTAGGGGTCATATCGCGCCTAAAACACTCCAACTCTGCGTTAAAAAATGGTCGAGTACAACTTGTACACTCTCATTTTTAGCCTTGATTTAAACTGTTTTAGTCGCAATCTGACTCACTAAAATCTGCTATGGCGAAAGCTTAAGAGGCCATTTAAAATGGCCTTTTTTACAGTTGAAAAAATCAAATTAGCCACCATAAATAGATATTGTGCCTAACACAATACGTCAAATATAATCACTAAACATAGAGCAGTGTTTTTTGCCTATTTTTCAATCCGAGCAAGCCACACAAAATTGATCAAATAGGCAAAGCACACTCATCACATTCTCATAAAAATTGGAATAATACATGTCTACAGCGCATCCCGCATTTGAATATATTGGTCAACATACGATCGACTCTTTAAATCTAACGGTCGAGCATTATCAACATAAAGTGACCGGTGCTACCCATTACCACCTGGCTGCAGATGACCCGCAGAATGTCTTTTTGGTTGCCTTAAGAACCGTACCCATGGATTCAACGGGTGTGGCGCATATCTTAGAACATACAACTTTATGTGGCAGCGAGAAGTACCCAGTGCGTGATCCGTTTTTCATGATGATTCGCCGTTCTCTAAATACCTTTATGAACGCCTTTACCTCCAGTGATTGGACTGCTTATCCGTTTGCAACTGAGAATAGAAAAGACTTTCAAAACCTATTGGATGTCTATATGGATGCAGTGTTTTTCCCTAAATTAGACGTATTAGACTTTGCCCAAGAAGGGCACCGTTTTGAGTTTTCAGAGATGACTAACCCAGAATCTCCTTTGACCTATAAAGGGGTGGTTTTTAATGAGATGAAGGGCGCGATGAGTTCGCCTATCTCGACTTTATGGCAGACTTTTTCGGCTGAGTTATATCCGACCAATACCTATCACTATAATAGTGGCGGCGATCCGGAAGAGATACCCAATTTAACCCATCAGCAGTTAGTCGATTTCCATAAAAATCACTATCACCCATCCAATTCAGTCTTTATGACCTATGGCGATATTCCTGCACTGCAACATCAAACTCAGTTTGAAACGTTAGCATTAGCGGCTTTTAAAGACACTGTTAAACAAGTGCATGTCGGTCTTGAGCAACGAATGAGTGAACCTAAGGTGGTGAGTGCATTTTATGCCTTAGATGAGGAAGAGATTAAAAACAAAACGCATATCGTCATGGGTTGGTTATTGGGCGAGAACAAAGATCCCATTGAGGTCTTAAAAGGCCACTTATTATCGGCGGTATTGCTCGATAACAGTGCCTCACCACTGCGTATGGCGTTAGAAGAGTGTTCATTTGCAACCGCCCCTTCGCCTTTGTGCGGATTTGAAGAGTCTAATAAAGAGATGGCGTTTGTGGTCGGAGTGCAAGGTTCAGAAGCCGAGCATGCTCAATCCGTTGAAGATTTGATTTTAAATGAGCTACAGCGTATTGTCGAAGAGGGTGTTGAGCAGTCACAAGTGGATGCGATGTTACATCAAGTGGAATTTGCTCAACGTGAAGTTGGCGGCGATGGCTTTCCCTATGGTTTGCAGTTGATTGTGGACTCTTTATCGGGTGCACTGCATGAAGGCGATCCAATTGCGTTATTAGACACCGACCAAGCGCTTAAAGTTTTAGAAGATGAGGTCAAAGATCCGCAGTTTATACCAGGCCTGGTCAAATCCTTATTATTAGATAATCCACATCGTGTGCGTTTAACTATGCAGCCAGATACCGAGTTGTCGGCTAAAAAAGAGCAAGCTGAAAAAGCTAAACTAGCTGCGATTCAAGCCAAATTAACTGATGCCGAAAAACAGGCGATTATTGATCAAGCGGTGGCATTAGAAAAACGTCAGACAGAGATTGATGACGCTGATATTTTGCCAGAAGTCACCAAAGAGGATATTCCAGAGACAATTAAGAGTTATCAAGCTGAACACACCATGGTCGGCGCGGTGCCTGTGACCCATTATGAGTGCGGCAGTAATGGGATTACCTATGAGCAAGTGATTATTGACCTGCCCGCTTTAAGTGAGGCCGAAAAGGCCTTAATGCCTCTGTTTAATGCCTGCTTTACTGAAGTCGGTAGCGGTGGTCGTGATTACTTAGAAACCCAGTCTTATCATGCAGAAATTTCAGGGGGTATCTCGGCGCGCTCATCGGTGCATTCTAAGCTACAAGCGCCTAATGAGTGCCATAGTCACTTTATGTTGTCGTCTAAGGCATTGAACAGCAATCAGGCCGCCATGTCTGGATTAATTGAAGAGACGTTATATAGCGCCCGTTTTGACGAAACCGCCCGTTTAAAAGATTTAGTTGGTCAAATTCGTGCCTCTGTTGACCATGGTATTACTGGTAATGGTCATAGTTTAGCGATGATGGCGGCAACACAAAACTTTACCCCAGCTGCGCAATGGAACTTCCAACGCTCTGGTTTTGCGGGCATTCAGTATATTAAAGCTTTACATGAAGAGTTGCAGGCCTCAGATCAAGCGCTAGAAGAGTTTTCTCAAGGGTTAGCGGGCATTAAAACCAAGCTTTGCAAAGCGCCTAAACAAGCCTTGTTGATCAGTGACGAAGCCGGTCTGTCTACCGCATTGAGTGGTTTAGAAAAACAGTGGCCAGCGTTGAGTATGCCCAGCACCGAAGTGTCACAATTTGCGATTGAAGCCACCCAGCAACCGATTAACCAGGCCTGGGTCACTAGCACACAAGTGAATTTTTGTGCCATGGCTTATCCCGCGGTGATGGCCGACCACGAAGATGCGCCTAAACTGGCCGTATTGGGTGCCTGTTTGCGCAATGGTTTCTTGCACTCGACGATTCGTGAAAAGGGCGGCGCATACGGCGGTGGTGCCAGTTATAGCGCCGAGGCCAGTGCGTTTGTCTTTTTCTCTTACCGTGATCCTCGTCTATTAGAAACCTATGCAGATTTTAAATTGGCTACAGAGTGGTTAATGAGCTCTGAAGCCACCCAGGCGAAAGTAGATGAGGCCATTTTGAATGTCATCAGCGCCATGGATAGGCCAGGTTCACCATCAGGAGAGGTCAAAAAGGCTTTCTTCCAAGGTTTATATGGCCGTACTTTAGAAGTGCGTATGGCGTATCGTCATGGTGTGATTTCAGCCACATTAGATGATTTGCGTTGTGTGGCTGAGCGTTACCTAAGTGGCGACAATGCATCATCGGTGGTATTAACCAATACGAACGGTGCTGAGTTATTGGCGGACACTGAATTTGAAATTATAACGCTTTAATGGATATCCGCTTTAATGAGAAGTTTACTGTAATGGAGTATTTACTTTAATATGCCGCATATTATAATCGAATATAGCCAAGACCGCTTCTCATCGATCACACCCAAAAATTGGGTGGCCGATGCTTTTGAATCAGTTGTGGCAACCGGTCTGTTTAAAACCAACAATATTAAGGTGCGTGCGCATCCGGTGATAGAGTATCGGTTGGGTCTACATAATGCGGGTTTTATCCATGTGATCTGCCGTATTCATGCTGGTAAAACAGATGTGCAGAAGCTGTTACTTAGCCAGAGTTTATTGGTCTCATTACAAAACGGGTTAAGCGAACCGGTGGTGATTACAGTTGAAGTAGTTGAGATGGATGAAATGAGTTATTCTAAACAAGTGCTGTCTATTTAAGGTGGGATAGAGATTCAATTTAATAGTCGTTCAGTGCGCCTGCTCAGCGAAAGTAAAAAAGGGGATATGATTCCCCTTTTTCATGTCTGCTCTTTACTCAATAAAGACCAGATACTGCAACTTCCATAAATCAAACAGTAGTTTAACATTGCCCTTATTATCGCCGCTCACGAGTAGCTCATCTTGGGTTAAGTAAGATTGGTTGGCCAGCTTTGCTAAAAAGTCA
>JBNJEY010000066.1:0-7335 GCA_051746325.1 Pseudomonadota bacterium | reverse complement strand
AGAGCATCTTGCATCTCTTGTGATAAGCAGGTTAGGTCTAAAACATCCTTAAAGCTTGGGTTTTTTTTTGCCAGGTGATTTGCTAACTTGGCTTGAGTTTTGGAAGTACCAATTCCGACGGCGACCGGGATGCCTATCCATCGACGGATTGTCTGCTTAAGTTGCTGGGCGTAGAGTGTTAAGTCATCCTTAATAAGATCTGAAAAGTCCAAAAAGCTTTCATCAATAGAGTAAATATCTTGTCGAGGCGAAAATTGTGCGCTGATATTGTGCATACGCTGACTCATATCCGCATAGAGTTCATAGTTAGAGCTAAACACCGCCGTGTTGTGTTTTTTAAGTAAGGCGGCCACCTTAAAATAAGGTTGAAACATCATACTGTCTTTGCGAGCTGCATGATAACCGCCTCGCTCAAATGGCTGGTTTAAATATTGATCTAGCTGTTTAGCTAAGCTATTTGCCGCCACAATGCAGCCATCATTATTTGAAAGTACGACCACGGGGCGATTTGTCAGCGCAGGATTGAAGGCTATTTCGCAGGAGGCATAAAAAGAGTTCCCATCAATGAGTGCGTATTTTTTCATGTTTTTTCTTCAGTTATTTGGTTTATTTTAGTGAGCCACTTACTCTCTTCTAGTATACTATGATAATAGTTACATAATTCAGAATAACTATTCTAATAGGGAAGGATTTAAACTTTTATGAGTAATGATAACAAAAAGCGCGGTGGGCCTCGTCCAGGCGCGGGACGTAAGAAAGGTTCGGGTAAGTTTGGTGAGCCCACTAAGGTGCTACGAGTTCCAGAATCAAAAGTAAGCGCGATACAGGCCTGGTTGAATTTATCAAATGGCCGAAATAGAGCTGCCCTAAAGGATGCCTCGCACCCAGAGCAAGATGGCTCTGAATTTGCATGGTATCTGCCGGCTAATCATCTCTCTTTTATTCAATTACCGCTCTACAGTCATAAAGTGATCGCGGGTTTTCCAAGTCCTGCAGATGATTATATTGAAAAACGATTAGATTTAAATGAGAAGTTGATTGGTAATAAAGAGGCTACTTTTTTACTGGTCGTACAAGGTGACTCTATGCAAAATATAGGCATTAAAGATGGTGATACTTTGATTGTAGACCGAAGTTTGGAGCCTAAGAATGGCAAAATTGTGATAGCTGCATTGGATGGCGAATTGACTGTAAAGCGCTTATCAATGAAATCAACAGGAACATGGTTGGTGCCTGAAAATGATGATTATCCCCCCATTTTAGTCAGAGAAGAGTCTGATATTGTGATTTGGGGAGTCGTTACTTCTGCGATTTCACAATTTTAATATGCGCTTTACGTGCCAATAAATAGGCTAGAAATCGAGCTATTGTAACTGTGGGTCATGCGACTAAAAGTCGTTAAAACTTTTCAGTTAAAAGAGCATTTTAGTGATATGATTTTGCTATTGAACAAAGGGAGTAAATAGCAATGAGTGTTTTACCACATCATCTTAAATATGCAGAGACTCATGAGTGGGTCTACATCAATGAAGACGGTCATGCCGTGGTTGGAATTACTGACTTTGCGCAAGAGGCACTCGGTGAAATGATGAGCGTTACTTTTCCTGAATTAGGCGGTTATGCGCAGGCCGGAGATGAGGTAATGTCGTTAGAATCAGTGAAATCAGCTTCTGATATATTTGCGCCCATCAGTGGAGAGATTATTGAGATTAATGAAGCTCTGGAAGATGATCCAGAACTTATTAATGAAGAACCTTATGACGGCGGCTGGTTATTTAAAATTGCCCCGCATGATGAAACAGAGTTGGAAGAGTTGATGTCAGATGCCGATTATCAAGCGCTTATTGACGGTTAATCTCGAGAAGCGACACTCCCAATTTTAAAGAAGAGGCTAAAGCCTCTTTCTTTTTTTAAACCATTTAAAAAGAAGAATCTTATGTTAGCCAGTTTACGCTTAAAAAAGAACGAAGAGCGCCGTATTCAACAAGGCCATGTTTGGGTGTTCAGTAATGAAGTTGATATAGTGGCCACACCGCTAAAAGGCTTTGAACCCGGGCAACAAGTCATTATTGAAGCCTCTAATGGTAAGCCATTAGGTATGGGTTTTGTTAATCCGAATACCTTGATTTGTGCGCGTTTACTGAGTCGTAGCCCTAAGCTTGAACTGAATTTGAAGTTTTTGAAAAAACGTATTCAAGCGGCACAAGATTTACGTGAAATGCATTTTGATCAGCCTTTCTATCGCTTGGTCTTTGGAGATTCTGACGGTCTACCAGGCCTGGTTATTGATCGTTTTGGTGATGTATTTGCTGTGCAAATTACAACAGCTGGCATGGAGGTCATTAGAGATGATATCGTTCAATTGCTTGAAAATTTATATCATCCACAAGCCATTGTCATGAAAAATAATACCCCAAGCCGTGAGTTAGAAGGCTTGCCACTGTATGAAGAGGTGGTCTATGGTGAAATGCCGGATGAACTCATTATTGAAGAGAATGGTGTCAAATTTGCGATTCCGGTTGAGGGTGGCCAAAAAACCGGTTGGTTCTACGACCATCGTATGGCACGAGGCCGTTTACAGACAATGGTCAAAGGCAAGCGTGTCTTGGATGTCTTTAGTTACCTGGGTGGCTGGGGAGTCGCGGCCGCAGTGGCTGGCGCCCAAGAGGTGACTTGCGTTGATTCATCGGAGTTTGCTTTAGATGGTGTCGATATCAATGCGGCTTTAAATGGCGTCGCAGAGAAGCTAGTGACCATTCAGGGTAACGCCTTTGATGTCTTAAATGCCTTACGCGCTGATGAACAGAAGTTTGATGTCGTAATTGTCGATCCACCAGCCTTTATCAAACGTAAAAAAGACTTTAAACAGGGGGCAGAAGCCTATCGTCGTATCAACGAAATCGCCATGCGCATTTTAGAAAAAGACGGTATTTTGGTTTCGGCTTCTTGTTCACATCATATGACCCGTGATAATTTATTGACGGCGGTACAGTCTGCCGCACGCCATATTGATCGTAATGTACAGTTGTTTGAGCAAGGCCATCAAGGTCCGGACCATCCGATTCATCCAGCGATTCCGGAAACTGAATATATTAAAACATTATTTTTTAAAGTCACACCTACTTGGTAGTTCTTAAAATGGGTTTAAAGTAACTCTATGAAATTAAATTTACCTTTAAATCCGTCTGAAATTCAACAGAGGCAGCTCCAGCAACAGTTATCAAAATCCTGTTTTTGGGATGACATTGAGCAAACCTTATGGATTGATTGTCGAAAGGTGTTACCAGCGTTTGGCGTGCTAAATGTGCCGAGTTGGGATGCTTTAACAATGAGTTCGGCTAAAATTCCTCCCTATCCAAGCAGTTTAAGAATTCTGGATTGGTCTAATTATTCACAAATCTCTTATTGGCGTAAACAGATTCCGCAATGGGTTCAAGACAGTTGCGCACTTTTCCCGACACATCAACTTACCCTGTTGCATTATACCGGCAAATATCCGCAAGTTTTAGAACTGCTTGACCACTCACCCATGCTCGCCTGGCGTTTAATTACGGCGGGTTTAGAGGAGTCGGAGATTGTTGTATTATTGTCCGGTAAACGCCAAGTTATGGTCGGGCAAGTGGGTTGGCCAGAGAAGGTCGAGACGGTTAAGTTTTTACGTAATTTACGTTTACGGTTAGTGAATGACGAGATTGCCGATCAAATTGAGATTTGCTTAATGGATGAGCAACGCTTAACGGCTTTGCAACGCTTACCTAGAATTAATTCCATGGCCCTCTCTCTGGCGGCACGTTTTCCAGAGTTAATTGGCTGTAAATTACACCACGCTTTGGCACAACTACCGTGTCGTCCTATGCAGTGTCAAAGCATGGTAGCGTTGCTTGAAGATGCTTATCGATTGGCCCAAGCAAGAAATTTACCACCCGCTGAGATTGAGAAGATTGGTAACTGCCGATATTTGGTGGAAGTGACTGAAATCTACCAGGCCTGGTTAAAAGTAGCTTGTGATGAGTTTGTAGAGGAGATGATGAGAGTCGATTCCGCGCGGCAGGCTCAAAATAGATCGACCTTTCAGGAGCGGCTCTGTGCAGAACCAAAGGTCATTAGGGCATGGCAGGATTGGGTGGCAGTCAGTCGGTTACAACAGCATGCTTGGTGGCTGGATTATGCTACCAGTGGGCAGGATTTAATGGTTTGGCAGGATGAAAAGGGGGTTTGGAGTGCACTGTTTAGCCAATATCCAGATGAATCAATCAATGATTTACAGACCCTTGTGCGGGTAAGAGGGGAGGACAACTGTTTGCCAGGCGCAAAACCGTTGTCAGATTTACATCTATGGCAGGCGCGTTTATTACCGCAAGGCGATTAAGTGAAAGCACCCAAATTGACCTTGGGTGTTTAGAGTTCATTCTAGCGGAAGTTATAAGGCAGGTGATAAGCTAACCTACACCTAACTCCCATTAAGACTTAATCAGAATTTCAGACCCCATAAGATCTTCATAAGTTTCCCGTGGACGAATCAACCAGGCTTGGTCACCTTCTACCATTACTTCTGCCGCACGTGGGCGCGTATTGTAGTTAGAACTCATGGTAAAGCCATAGGCACCAGAAGACATTACCGCTAATAAATCACCCGCTTTTAGGTTTAATTTTCGATCTTTGCCTAAAAAGTCCCCCGTTTCGCAAACAGGACCGACCAAATCCCATTGCGCTTCAAGGCCGTCTGTTCTCGGCGTGACCGGCACAATCTCCTGATAAGCTTGATATAAAGCCGGACGGATCAAATCGTTCATTGCCGCATCAATAATTGCGAAGTTTTTATACTCAGTGGGTTTTAAGTATTCAACTTCGGTCAGTAAGACTCCCGCATTGCCAGCGATGGCGCGACCAGGTTCAATAATTACTTCGATTTGTGGATCATTTAATTTGCTTATTAATGCCTGAATATAGAGTGCAATGGCTGGCGGCTCTTCATCAGTATACTGAATGCCTAATCCTCCACCCAAGTCTAAGTGGTGAATATCAATTCCCATCTCCGATAATGTCGATTTTAAGGTTAATACACGTTCCAAGGCATCGACAAAAGGGGTGATTTCAGTAAGCTGAGACCCAATATGGCAATCAATTCCGACCGGGTTAATATGTGAACAAGCACAGGCATCAGCATACAATTCAGGCGCTGTATTTATGTCTACGCCAAACTTATTGTCTTTAAGTCCGGTTGAAATATAGGGATGGGTTTTGGCATCAACATCAGGATTGACACGAATTGAGATATTGGCGATTAAATCCATCGATTCTGCGACCGCTTGAATACGGCCCAACTCGGCATGGGATTCAAGATTAAAACAACGGATGCCGACTTCTAAAGCACGACGGATCTCTGAAGACTGCTTAGCGACCCCTGAAAATACCACCTTTTTAGGGTCGCCACCGGCACGCAAAACACGTTCAAGTTCACCTTGAGAGACAATATCAAAACCAGAACCAAGTTTTGCTAAGCTTTGTAAAACCGCAATATTAGAGTTGGTTTTAACGGCATAACAAACCAGATGAGGTTGGCTTCCAAAAGCCGTATCAAACGCCTTCCAGCGGCTCTCGAGTTCCGTTTTAGAATAAACATACAATGGCGTACCATATTGTTTCGCTAAAGTCTCTAAAGAGACATTTTCGGCATAAAGAGTGCCGTTTTTAAGTTGAAAAGCGTGAGTCATATTGATTCCTGAATACTAATTAATCGCAGGTCTGCTTGATCAGAAGAGGTCGATTGAGCGACTTGCTTTGGCGTTTCTTCGGGCAGGGTTAAGGGGCTTTTTTTGCCACAGCCTGAGGCAAGAGCAGCCAGTAGTATTAAAAACATACTTAAGGGTAAATGCATAAAAATCAGCCATAGGTTTTGGGTGTCTGTTTTGCACCCGCAGTAAGTGGTATTGGTGGGTTACATTCGCTGAACAAGGCCATTTCAAAGATCATTTATAGAATCTTGAGAGAAATCTTGTTTAATAAAGCGTGCTTCCCTTAAAATGACAGATATTTTATCAGAAACGAGCGTGCCACAATGCAAGAAGCTAAGCAAGATCAGCCAATTATTCTAGAACCGAAAAATATGGCCACCTCTGCGGTGATCTGGTTACATGGTTTAGGTGCCGATGGTAACGACTTTGCAGGGTTGGTACCTGAATTGGATCTACCCACCCACCATGGCATTCGTTTTCTATTTCCGCATGCGCCAGTGCAAGCTGTGACGATAAATGGGGGTATGACCATGCGCTCTTGGTATGATATTCGTAGCACTGACTTTATGAATGATATTGATGCGGCCGGTATCCGAGTCTCATGCTATCAAATATATGCAATGATTCAACAGCAAATAGATGCAGGAATCGCCGCTGATAAGATTGTTTTGGCAGGCTTTTCTCAAGGAGGCTTAATCGCCCTGCATGCCGGTTTGAGTTTTAGCCAGCCTTTAGCAGGGATTATGGCACTATCAACCTATTGTCCAATGAGCGAGCAATTTCATCTGCATCGTCAAACGCCGATTTTAATGGCGCACGGAAAATTTGATACGGTGATTCCTTTGGCCATTGCCAAGCGCTCTGCAGAGGCTTTAACCAAAAGTGGTTATGCCATTGAATGGCATGAGTATCCAATGGAGCATCAAGTTTGCATTGAGGAGATAGATGAAATCTCAAAATGGCTTTCCAAGACGTTAGCAATCGGTTTGTAATTGATTTGGGAGCCTTGATTTAAGGATTCAGGCGTACAACGTAAAAGGCAGAGCGACGTGCTGTTGGTCGAGATTGTAAGCGTTAAAGAATGGGTGTGTTTGAAAGTAAAAAGTTAGGGGTTGTGTTGAGCGTATTTAATATTTTGTTGTTTAACGAGTAGTGCGTTTTTAATCCACGCCGCCATTTGCGAATGGTCATGGCTTAGTGCTTGATACAATTCACCAATATTTTCACCCTTCATGCCATAAGCAAAAGCGGTAATCTCAATTAATTTATCAATATAGCGGTTGGGGAAATGGAGTTGAACTTGAAAGTAGCTAACTTTCGTGAGAATGACGGCATTTAGAGTTTTATTCCATTCGTCCCGCGTTAAAGTTGGGTATTGTGCTTTCGCAAGTTGACTCGGACCCTCCAAACGGATTGTCAGTAACTCTTTTAAACTTGAGAAGCGGATTAAATCCAGTGCTAGTTCGCGGAGTGACAGCGTTAAAGTATCCATAAAACTTGGATCAACATCGTGACTACTTCCAGGCATGAATTTTAGCTCTCTTAAGGTTTGTTGGCATTATGGTTTATCACTATTAGGGAGAAGACCCCTTGCTTCAGC
>JBNJEY010000065.1:0-7355 GCA_051746325.1 Pseudomonadota bacterium | reverse complement strand
GCCACGACGCCATCCCAGTCATTGACTTGAATATTAAAGTCTTTGAACCACTCCGGAGGATTAGGCTGGAAACCGAATGCGACAATAACAGCATCACATTCGATAATGGTTTCAGAACCTGCAATCATCTCTGCACGACGACGGCCTTTTTCATCTGGCTCGCCCATACGCGTTTCGATGACTTTAATGCCTTCGACTTTGCCGTTACCGATGATTTCGACAGGGGCCAAGTTGAACTTAAATTGAACACCTTCTTCCTTGGCATTTTTAACTTCGGCACGCGACCCAGGCATATTTTCTTCGTCACGACGATAGACACAGTAGACATCCTGCGCACCTTGACGAATCGAGGTTCGTGTACAGTCCATAGTGGTGTCCCCGCCACCGAGTACGACCACTTTTTTACCGGCCATGGTCACAAAGGGTTCTGGAGTTTGTGGCATCTCTAACTCTTTCTTGACGTTACCGATCAAGAAGTCTAGAGCTTGGTAAACACCGTCAAACTCTTCACCCGGAAAACGTCCTACCATAGGTTTGTAGGTTCCCATGCCTAGAAAAACTGCATCGTACTCTTCGAGTAGGGTTTCTAGCAGGATATCTTTACCAACTTCAATATTACAACGAAATTCGATGCCCATCTCTTCTAAGATTTTACGACGACGCAGGACAATCTCTTTGTCTAGTTTAAACTGTGGAATACCAAAGGTTAATAGGCCACCAATTTCGGGCTGTTTCTCAAATACGACAGGTTTGACACCGGCGCGTATTAGAATGTCGGCCGCACCAATGCCCGCTGGACCCGCGCCAATAATGGCGACTTTTTTGTCGGTCATGACGACCTTGTCTATTGTCGGTGTCCAACCCGCTGCGAAGGCGGTATCGGTAATGAATTTTTCAATTTGACCGATAGTGACCGAACCGAAGTTGGTGTCTTCTAACGTACAGGCTTGCTCGCATAAGCGATCTACAGGGCAGATTCGTCCGCACATCTCGGGTAATGAACTCGTTTTATGTGAAACCTCGGCCGCTTCCATAATATTGCCTTCGGCCACTAGCTTTAACCAGTTTGGAATGTAGTTGTGAACAGGGCAAGCCCATTCGCAGTATGGGTTGCCACAGTGTAGACAACGGTCGGCTTGCGCCATGGCATCTTCTAAAACGAAGGGTTTATAGATTTCATTAAATTCTACTCGACGCTCATCCGCGGGCTTTTTTTCTGGAAGCTGGCGGTTGAGTTCTAAAAATTGTCTAACGTTTGGCATTTTTAAATTCCTTCTAGCTTCGCTTAGTCAGCGGCTTTAACAAATAGGTCAAATAAAGATTCAATGGCTATTGAACGCGACTTAACTAACCAGAAATTACCAATATGAGCACTGAAGTTAGTTAAGACATCCTGCCCCCAAGGACTATTGGTTTTTTCAACATACTCTGTAATCAATGATTTTAGATAAACACGGTAAGCTTCGGTATTGGCGGTATCGATACGGGTCACTTCAACCATCTCAGGGTTAATGCGATCCGGCAAGCTATTATTTTTATCTAAAATAAAGGCCATCCCCCCCGACATGCCGGCACCAAAGTTGACACCGACTTCGCCTAAACTGACCACGGTACCTCCCGTCATATATTCACAACCGTGATCGCCTAACCCTTCAACGACGGCAATGGCACCTGAGTTACGCACCCCAAAACGTTCACCAGCGGTACCGTTGGCAAATAATTTACCGCCGGTTGCGCCGTAAAGACAGGTATTACCCACAATAGGCGTAAATTTAGGGTCAAATGTACTGACAGCAGGTGGGCGAACGACAATCTCGCCACCCGCCATACCTTTACCAACATAATCATTGGCATCCCCTTCTAGGTGAAGGTTAAGGCCATCGACGTTGAAGACACCAAACGATTGACCGGCAATGCCGGTTAAGTTTAGGGTAATAGGGTTGGCTTTCATGCCATTATTACCATAACGTTCCGCTATTTCACCGGCAACACGCGCCCCAATTGAACGGCCTGTATTGACGACTTTAAAACTGAATGTCCCACCTAATTGCGCTTCAATCGCCGGCAAGGTTGCGGCCACCATCGCTTCGGCAATGTCACCCTTATCCCACGGGTTATTGCGTAGCACCTGTACCGTTTGTGGCTTGTCTGCAGGGACACCACCATCGGTCATAAAGGCACTTAAATCAATATTCTTCTGTTTTTCAGTCAATGGATTATCGATCATTTTTAAGAGATCAACACGCCCAACCAACTCTTCAAGTGAACGCACACCGAGCTTGGCCATCCATTCACGCGTCTCTTCAGCCATAAAGCGGAAGTAGTTCATAACCATCTCAGGCATGCCGATAAAGTGTTCTTTACGCAGACGCAGGTCTTGTGTTGCAACGCCCACAGCACAAGTATTTAGATGGCAAATACGCAGATATTTACACCCTAAAGCAAGCATGGGTACGGTTCCGAAACCAAAAGTTTCTGCGCCAAGAATGGCGGCTTTAACCACATCTAACCCGGTTTTTAACCCCCCGTCGGCTTGGAGGATTACCTGACCACGTAAATCGTTCGCGCGTAAAACTTGATGTGCTTCTGCTAGGCCCATTTCAAAAGGGTTACCAGCATACTTAACGGAGGTCATTGGGCTCGCACCCGTACCACCGTCATAGCCCGAGATGGTTATCAAGTCGGCATAAGCCTTAGCGACACCGGCGGCGATCGTGCCAACGCCAGGTTCTGCCACTAACTTAACAGAGACTAATGCGTTTGGATTAATCTGTTTTAGATCGTAGATTAGCTGAGCCAAATCTTCGATTGAGTAAATATCGTGATGCGGTGGTGGTGAAATCAATGTGACACCTTCAACCGAATGACGTAGTTTGGCAATCGTCATGTCGACCTTGTGACCGGGCAACTGTCCCCCCTCACCTGGCTTGGCTCCTTGCGCCACTTTAATCTGCAACACCTCTGCATTACGCAGGTAGTGTGCTGTCACACCAAAACGGCCAGAAGCAATTTGCTTAATCTTCGACATTCTCTCTGTGCCGTAACGGGCAGGGTCTTCAGCTCCTTCACCAGAGTTAGAGCGTGCGCCTAAGCGGTTCATGGCGGTGGCTAAAGATTCATGGGCTTCTGGAGACAGAGCACCTAAAGAGATACCGGCCGAGTCGAACCGCTTATAGATTGATTCAACGGGTTCTACTTCACTCAAGTCAACGGGCGCTATGCCCTCTTTAAAGGTCAATAGATCACGAATTGTCATGGCCGGGCGGTTATTGACTAGGTCACGGAACTCATTGTATTTAAATTGGTCATTTTTCTGTACCGCTTCACGGATGCTATTGACCACTTCGGGGTTAAAGGCGTGATATTCACCACCGTGCACGTATTTGAATAGGCCACCTTGCTGTAAAGGTTTACGCGGGTTAAATGCTTCCCACGCTAAACGGCGCTGATCCAATTCAAGGTGTTGGAAGTCGGTTCCTTGAATACGGCAAAGCGTACCGGTAAAGCAAAGATCGACAATATCCGACGTTAAACCAACGGCCTCGAACAGTTGCGAGCCACGGTAAGATGCGATGGTTGAAATCCCCATTTTGGAGAGAATTTTATATAAACCTTTATTAATCGCCTTACGGTAGTTGGCAATATATAGGCCAACCGCTTTGGCTCTATTTAGCTCATTAGTACGACGCATATCTTCAATGCTTTCATAGGCTAAATAAGGGAATACCGCTGTTGCGCCATAACCAATCAATACTGCGAAGTGATGCGAGTCACGTGCCGTTCCTGTTTCTACAATGATATTGGCTTCAGGACGAAGTCCTTCTTTAATAAGACGGTGATGTACCGCACCCGTTGCCATCGCTGCAGGAATCGTGGTCTGGCCCTTTTCAATGCCTAAGTCGCTCAAAATGAGTAGCGTGATGTTCTCTGTAGCGGCTTTGACCGCCTGATCACAAACCGCTTGAATGGCTGCTTTTAACCCCATCTCTTCGTGGTTGTAGTGCAGAGAGATGACACGGTTTTGGTAGTCAATATCTGGCAGTGTTATAAGCTGATCCATCATTGAAGGTGTCAATATAGGCGAATTCATTTCTAAACGACGCGCATGTTCTGGGCCTTCTACAAACATGTTTTGCTCACGACCAAAACAGGTGTTTAAGGACATAACAATATTTTCACGTAAAGGGTCAATCGGTGGATTGGTGACCTGGGCGAACATTTGACGGAAGTAGTCAAATACAGAGCGGGGCTTATGTGAAAAGACCGGTAATGGGGCATCGTCACCCATTGAAACAGTCGCTTCTTGACCATCTTCTGCTAAGACGCGAATCACCGCATCACGCTCTTCAAAAGTGACTTGGAAGTACTTTTGATAAGTATCCGCCGTATCGCGATCCCAGCCTAGGGTTTCATCATTTTGCTCAAGTTTTTCTTCAATATGTAGATAGCCATCGTCCATCCATTGGCGATAGGGTTTTGCATTTTTCAGTTGGTCATCAATCGCTTCTGGTTTGAGTAAAGTACCGTTCTCTAGGTCGACGGCAATCACTTGTCCAGGCTTTAAACGCCCCTTTTCAACAACGTCTTCTGGCGCATAGTTATAAACACCGATTTCAGATGCGAAGGTAATGTGACGATCTTTGGTAATGACATAACGCGTTGGGCGTAAGCCATTACGGTCCACACCACAGATAGCATACTTTCCAGTGTTAATAACCATTCCGGCTGGCCCATCCCATGGCTCCATATGCATAGAGTTATATTCTAGGAAAGCTCTCTTGTCGGCATCCATGTGTGGCATGTTTTGCCAAGCTGGCGGCACTAATAGACGTAAAGCCTGGAAGATGTGCATATCTCCCATCATCAAAACTTCCATCATATTATCTAATGTGTTTGAGTCAGAGCCTGTTTGTGCCACTAAGGGTTTTAGCTCAGCCAAATCTGGTAATAATGGGGTTGCGAATTTACTTTGGCGTGCGACAGCCCAGTTGCGGTTGGCACGAATCGTATTTAGCTCGCCATTATGGGCCAGGAAACGAAATGGCTGGGCCAGGCGCCATTGCGGAGAGGTGTTGGTTGAAAAACGTTGGTGATAAGAGATTGAAGAGGAGGCAAATGCTTCATCTTTTAGATCAATATAGTATTCAGCCAACTCTTTCGGCATGACCAAACCCTTATAAGAGAGTAATTGACTGTTTAAAGATGCGATATAAAAAACAGGATCGACAGGCTCAATTTCCATCTCGGTTTTACGACGCGCAGTAAACAATAAACGGTTGAACGCCGCTTCCGTCATGTCAGCAGGGGCATTCACAAACAGCTGTTCGATTAAAGGTTCCATGCCGGCGGCTTGTGCACCTAATACCGCAGAATCAACAGGCACACTGCGCCAGCCAACAATGATCAACCCCTTGTTGGTCAGCTTCTCTTCCAGTGTTTTACGCGCCGTTGCTGCTTTATCAGTATCCTGATTTAAGAAAATCATTCCGGCCGTATAAATTTGAGCCAGTTCAAAGCCAGCTTTATCCGCTGCGGCTTTTAAAAAGTTATGTGGCTTCTTTATTAACAGTCCACAGCCATCTCCGGTGCAGCAATCGGCTGCAACACCACCACGGTGGGTCATGTTCATAAGAGATTCAATCGCCGTTTGCACGACCCAGTGACTTGCTTTGTCGTCCATATTGGCGATCAAACCAAAACCACAGTTCTCTTTTTCGAACTCCGGAGAGTAAAGACCTGTTAATTGTAGACCTGGCTGGGCTTGTAAGGGGTTCATATTTAGCTTCCTGTCTGTCATAGAGCCTATAAAACGGGTGCATGGAGTAAGTATAACCAATTGTTTTATAAGGAAAATCTTTGTTTTTTGACGTGTACAAAGTGTAAAAATAGCGCGAAATTATACTTTATAGTGGCGTTTGGAATCAAATTTTACCATCAATTCACTCCCTTCTAAACTTGTTTGCACTCAATTAGGCATTTGTTGGAATTGAGCAATCAATGGGTTGTGATCTGATATGCGTGGGATGGATAAAGCCTCTGATTTGATCAGTTTTAGGCCGCGGTAAAAAATGTGGTCGAGCGGCTGGCGTAACATGGTTTTAATGGCCCGATTATCAGGATAGCTCACGGGGTGTAGCTGCAGTTGCGAAGTGACTTGAAGCAGTGTTTTTAGCCGAGTTTGATTCCAGGTGTTAAAGTCTCCGCTGATAATCATCGGCCCGTTGCGGTGGGATAAATGATTCCAAAGTAGATTCAACTCTTTTTTAAAGTACATGTGTGGGACAAAGTTAATGGCGTGAATATTGACGTGTGTCAGGATTTGACCATTTGCAAGGTTGTGCTCGGTGATTAGGGCTGTTTTATGTGTGGTAAAGCCGAGCTCTCGAGTACGTGTCAGGCATTGGTGCTGGGCTGTGCAGTGGTGTTGCGATGCGGTTAGAACTCCAAAGTGTTTATTGTAATTTTGAATGTTAGGCGCCATCACAAAAGGCAGGTTAAAAAACCTGGGCTGTTGCACTTGGATCGCCGCCTCTTGTAAAGAGAGTAGGTGTGGCGACTCTATATCGATTAGGTTTTCAATAGGACGATTGATATAGTGTGAAAAATCGACCTTCTGCAAATTCCAAGTCAATAATGTAAAGCGATCGGGTAGGCTGTGGCTACTTGTATTAGCGATTGTCTCTTGGGGAATCGGGCTGTATGTTGGAATGTACATAGATAAATCGCTCGTTATTAAATCAGAGAATAGGGGCAAATATTCGGGTAAAGTTTTCAAGTAGTTTACGTAACTTATTATCACTCGGTTGATAGGCTTCACTCTGTAATAATAACGTTTCTATCCAGGCTTGCATCTGCAGGATAAGAGGTTTTGAATAAATAAGGTTGGCTATTTCATAGTTGATAAATAACGAGCGATAATCAAGATTCGCTGAACCGATAATCATGGCATCCTGGTCAATAATGGTGAGTTTGGCATGTAGCATGACAGTCTGATAGAAGAAAATATCTGCACCGATCTCTTTAAGATCTCTTATATAAGAGCTGCGCCCTAAATCAAAGATGAGATGGTCTGATGTGTGTGGCGTGATGAGTGTCAGCTTAACCCCTCGTTTTACAGCAATCATGAGCGCATTCATTATAGAACTGTCGGGAACGAAGTAAGGTGTCACCATTTGAATGCTGTGTTTCGCACGATAAATGCTTTGTAAAAGGGTTTCAAAGAGTGCATCGCTATCCATGTCTGGTCCGGATGGGATCGCTTGCAGTAAGTCGCCTTCAGTGGTTTGGATATCCGTGTCGAAGTTAATGGCGGGAAGTTTTTGGGAGGTGGTATAGAACCAGTCGGCATTAAAGAC
>JBNJEY010000064.1:0-7432 GCA_051746325.1 Pseudomonadota bacterium | reverse complement strand
GTGAAGCTTCTAAGTAGGGTGTTTGCTTGCATGAAATTTCCTTTCTTTTTCTTTTAAGGGATTGTTTTTGAGTCTCTTATTGGTAAGGTTCACAAACAGGGATGAACGATACGTACTCGATACTCTTATGGAATAAAGTTACAGCTGATGGCAGTGAATAAGATTGTAGCGAATCAATAAACAATTAAGGTAGCTGACAGTCAGAATTCAAAGCAATTCGTGATTGCGGGGGATTTTACGATAAATTTAGTAAATTTAGTAAATTTAGTAAAGAACAATTAGAGCAACTGAATTCAATATGAGTGTTTAATAGGGTTTAATGAATGGGAGGCCGTTCAATAAAGGCAATAAAAGCTCGGTTTGACAAAATTTAGAGTGAAATAAAACTGCCATTTTGTACACAATAAACACCAGTTTGCTAAAATAGACCTAATTTGTCACTCAATCCAATGGAAGACGGAAGTAGAATGAAATTTGATTTTTTAGATTTTGAACAACCAATTGCGGAACTAGAAGCCAAAATTGATGAGTTACGTCATTTAGATGGAGGGGATATGAATCTTTTGCAGGAAATCGCCTCGCTTGAAGAGAAACGCAAGAATCTAACCGAGTCGACTTTTAAAAAGCTAACCGATGTCCAAATTGCAAAGGTATCCCGCCATCCACAGCGTCCTTATGCTTTAGACTATATTTCTGAGGTATTTACAGACTTTAAAGAGTTGCATGGTGATAGAGCCTTTGCAGATGATGAAGCAATTGTTGCCGGTTTAGCGCGTCTAGATGGTCAGTCCGTCATGGTGATTACACAAGAAAAAGGCCGTGATACCAAAGAAAAAATTCGTCGTAATTTTGGTATGCCGCGACCAGAAGGCTATCGTAAGGCTTTGCGCTTAATGAAAATGGCAGAGCGTTTTGGTTTACCTGTCGTTACTTTTATTGATACTCCAGGCGCTTACCCCGGAATCAATGCAGAAGAGCGTGGACAGAGTGAAGCGATTGCTAGAAATCTGATTGAGATGGCAGAGTTAAAAGTGCCTATTATCTGTACAGTGATTGGAGAGGGTGGTTCTGGTGGCGCCTTAGCCATTGGCGTTGGTGATGTCACGATGATTATGGAATATGCCACCTACTCAGTTATTTCTCCTGAAGGGTGTGCGTCTATTCTATGGAAAAATGCGGCGAATTCTGCCGATGCAGCTGAAGCTTTGGGTATTACTGCAAAACGCCTGAAAACACTAGGTTTAGTGGATGAGGTTATTCCTGAGCCATTGGGTGGTGCGCATAGAGACCATAAACAGGCCGCATCCAACTTAAAGAGATCACTGGTAGCTCAGGTAAACCGTCTTAAAGATATCTCTGTTGAATCCTTGGTGGAGACACGTTATCAACGTTATATGGATTACGGAAATTTCGAACTTTCTTAATCAAACCTTTCTTTTTATAATCTCTGTTCTAAAGGCTGATTATTTGAGTCTTTACGCAGAGGCTAGTATGGGGTTTACTGCTCGAATGATTCGTAACCCCCTTATTAATAGTCCTATCCAATGACCCCTGTCTCAATTCACTTACCAGATAATTTAAGCTGTTTTACAGATGCGCTGAGACTCTTTCTGATGGAAGTGAACTCCCAGGCAACTGTTAGTGTTGCATTTAGTGGTGGCCTTGACTCCACGGTTTTATTACATCTATTGTCCCAGCATGAATTGGCTAGACCGTTAAAAGAGCGCCTTTACGCACATTATATTGATCATGGCTTGCAGGCAACTTCTTTGGATTGGAAGTCGCACTGTATAAAGGTCTGTAAGTCGTTCCAGGTGCCTTTCAAGTCAAGCGTCATTGAGATCCAAGAAACACAACGAAAAGGCATTGAATCTGTCGCAAGAAAACTTCGCTACCAGGCTCTATCAACACAACTACCGGCTGCAGGT
Source organism: Pseudomonadota bacterium (assembly GCA_051746325.1). Classification (GTDB taxonomy): domain Bacteria; phylum Pseudomonadota; class Gammaproteobacteria; order Thiomicrospirales; family Thiomicrospiraceae; genus Thiomicrorhabdus. The sequence goes on along the minus strand of JBNJEY010000064.1, from coordinate 5,504 downwards.
GATATTCTGGTGACAGGGCATCATCAGCGCGACCAGGCTGAAACAGTTCTACTTAATTTAGTGAGAGGGGCGGGTGTAGCAGGTCTGTCGGCGATGCCTTATCAAAAAGAGATTGTCTTAGCCACTGGCCGCATTCGGCATATCCGACCTTTACTGACGATTGCATATGAAAAATTAGTGGCCTATGCCGATTATTTTCAACTTCGCTGGATAGAAGATCCTTCGAATCAATCGCTTGATTTTAAACGAAATGTGATACGCCATGAGGTTTTACCAGTTCTGCAAGCGCACTGGCCGAGTGTCGAGAAAACCATTGCTCGCAGCGCTCAGAATATGTCTGAAGCTCAACTGTTACTAGATCGCATGGCAAGTCAGCTTTTAGCGCCACATAGGCCGTTGAGTTATTATCTGGATTTAACTCTATTTCACGATTTGGATTGGTTGGAGCAAAAAAACATTATCCGTTACTGGTTTTCTAACAGAGGGGTGCAACCACTGACTTTAAAGCATTATGAATGGATTCTCTCAGTTCTGTTAGCCAAAAACATAAGTCGACAAAATGCTTTCTCTTACCAATTGCCTCAAGGTGAGTTGGCCTTCTTTCGAGGTAGGCTTTATTATTTGCCCGAACAGCCTAAGCCTTTTACTGTTTTTCTAGATGAGTTTCTGAGCAGGATAACCTGCTATCAAGAACAGCAGGGAGTGGGCATTTCCCAGTCGTCAGAAGGTTTCATTACAACCCCCGGCTATGAATTGACCCTGAGTAAAGAGTTGTTATTAAAAAGTCATTTAATTGAGGTTAGAAGTCTCTCTCAAGATGATGATTTAAAAAGGAAGAGACTTAAAACGTTTTTTCAAAAACGTTCTGTGCCGGTTTGGGAAAGAAAGGTTTGGCCGGTATTGGTCTTGCAAGGTAAATTGGTCGGCGTATTAGGTTGTTCCAACTGTTTAAATCCTCCTTTAGAGCCCCTGGAACTCTTTAGTCGAGAAATGGCTACAGAAGTCAGAATTGACGTTCCAGAGGTGTTGATTTGGCAGCTAATGGACTTAGTTGTCGATATTCCTTAAAAGAATCGGTAGGCACCGCTCAGCCTAGCGCCATAATGGTCATAATGTTTAAATTATTGCTCTATTGTGCCCAAGATGTGTCTGTTTAGCGAACAAATTACATTGCTGAGAGGGCGGTTTTAGACTATAATCTCCTCCCATTCTGATTACTCGAAATCCTCGATTTCTAAACGTTCAATAAAGTGTGGTAAATGACTAAATTTATTTTTGTAACAGGTGGCGTAGTTTCCTCTCTTGGTAAAGGAATTGCGGCTGCTTCTTTGGGTGCTCTGTTAGAAGCAAGAGGGCTTAAGGTCAGTATGCTTAAAATGGATCCGTATATTAACGTTGATCCAGGGACTATGAGCCCGCTTCAACATGGTGAAGTCTTTGTGACGGACGATGGCGCTGAAACCGATTTGGATTTAGGCCATTATGAACGTTTTGTTCAACGTCATTTTACCCGTCGCAACAGCTTCTCAGCGGGCCAAGTCTATGAAACCGTTATTCGTAACGAACGTCGTGGCGATTATTTGGGTGGCACAGTTCAAATCATTCCTCATATTACTGATGAGATTAAAAGTCGTATTCTAAGTGCAGCCGCAGGTTTTGATGTTGTCATGGTCGAAGTGGGTGGAACGGTTGGTGATATTGAATCTTTACCTTTCTTAGAAGCGATTCGCCAATTAAGTTTAGAAGTAGGGCGTGATCGTTCTCTGTTTATGCACCTAACCTTATTGCCTTATATTGCAGCAGCCGGTGAAGTTAAGACCAAACCAACGCAACACTCTGTTAAAGAACTACGCTCGATTGGAATTCAACCTGATATTTTAATTTGCCGTTCTGAAATTGCATTGCAAGAGAGTGAAAAACGCAAAATTTCACTTTTTACTAATGTAGAAGAGAAGGCTGTTATCAACTCTTTAGATGCGGATACAATCTATTCAGTGCCTCGCATGTTGCATGAGCAAGGCCTAGATGATTTAGTGATTAAGCGTCTCAATATCAAGTGTACAGATATTGATTTGAGTGATTGGGATACCGTTGTTAAAGCACAACTCACTCCTGAAAAAACAGTTGAAATAGCCATGGTCGGTAAGTATGTTGATTTAACCGAGGCTTATAAATCCGTGATTGAATCACTGATTCATGCTGGCATTCATACAAATACACGCGTTAATATCGACTATATCGATTCTGAAGTTTTAGAAACGGCCGGCCTGAGCGCCATAGAGAATAAAGACGCAATTTTAGTGCCTGGTGGTTTCGGTGAACGTGGCGTTGAAGGTAAAATTGCTGCCATTCAGTATGCTCGAGAAAATAAAATTCCTTATCTAGGGATTTGTTTAGGCATGCAAATGGCTGTGGTTGAATATGCACGTCATGTAGCAGGCCTAACAGGCGCTCATAGTAGTGAGCTTAATCCAAATACGCCCTATCCAGTTGTCGCCTTGATTACTGAGTGGACGGATGAGAGTGGTCATAAGATCGAACGAGATGAAACGACTGACCTAGGTGGTACCATGCGTTTAGGTGGACAAAACTGTACTCTAAAAGAGGGCTCTAAAATTAGAGCCGCCTATGGTCAAAGTGTTGTTCGCGAACGTCATAGACACCGTTATGAAGTCAATAACGGGTATATTGCCAAATTGGAAGCAGCAGGACTCATCTTCTCTGGTCACTCTGAAGACGGAAACTTAGTAGAGACCATTGAAATTGCAGATCACCCTTGGTTTGTGGCTTGTCAATTTCATCCTGAGTTCACCTCAACACCGCGGAAGGGACATCCTCTGTTTACCGCATTTGTTGAAGCTGCAAACACTTATAAAAAGCATTAAGGAACGGATATAAAATGAAATTATGTGGTTTTAATGTCGGGATTGATCAGCCACTGTTTTTAATAGCGGGTCCATGCGTTATTGAGTCGGAGCAGATGGCCCTTGATACGGCGGGTCAATTAAAAGAGATGACGGATGCTCTGGGAATTCCTTTTATCTATAAATCTTCATATGACAAAGCCAACCGTTCTTCAACGGCGAGTTTTAGAGGACTTGGCGTTGAAGAAGGTTTGCGCATTTTGCAGAAAGTTAAAGATGAAATTGGTGTTTATGTCTTAACTGACGTACATGAAGATTCACCCTTAGATGAAGTTGCTTCAGTGGTTGATGTTATGCAAACACCTGCATTTTTAGTTCGCCAAACCAATTTTATTCAAAATGTTTGTCGTCAGGGTATTCCTGTAAATATCAAAAAGGGGCAGTTTCAAGCGCCTTGGGATATGGATCAGGTGGTTGCTAAAGCCCGTGAAGTTGGTAATGAAAATATCATGGTCTGTGACCGTGGTACCTCTTTCGGTTATAACACGCTTGTTTCAGATATGCGTGGATTGGCTTCAATGCGTAGCACGGGCTGTCCTGTGGTATTTGATGCAACGCATTCCGTGCAACAACCTGGTGGGCATGGCACAACGTCTGGGGGCCAACGAGAAATGGTGCCTGTTTTAGCGCGTGCCGCGATTGCCGCTGGGATTTCAGGTCTCTTTATGGAAACCCATCCTAATCCTGACAAAGCATTGAGTGACGGTCCAAATATGTGGCCATTAGGTAATCTAAAACCATTACTGGAAACCATGAAAGCGTTAGATGACGTGGTGAAGCAGTACGGTTTTATTGAAGAAACCTTAAAAGATTAAATCAGCTGAGTGACTCTTTATGTCACTGCATTGTCATAATCTTAAATAGTAAGATAGACAGAATTTAAAAATTTTAGCAATATAAGTTTAATAGGAAATCAAAAATGTCATCATTAATTAAAGATATTAAAGCACGTGAAGTAATCGATTCCCGTGGTAATCCAACAGTTGAAGCAGATGTGATCCTTGAAGATGGTTCTTTAGGACGTGGAATATCTCCATCAGGGGCTTCTACGGGTTCTCGTGAAGCAATCGAATTACGTGATGGCGATCAATCTCGCTATGGTGGTAAGGGTGTTTTAACTGCGGTTAGTAATATCAAAAATGACATTAAAACAGCTTTAATCGGTCAAGATGCAACGGATCAAGCTGCAATCGACCAAATTATGATTGATCTTGATGGTACTCATAACAAGGCTCGTTTAGGTGCAAACGCAATTCTTGCCGTCTCTATTGCAACAGCTCAAGCTGCTGCGGCATCAAAAGGCTTGCCTTTATTTGCGTACCTTAAGACAGATGTTTACAAAATGCCAGTGCCTATGATGAATATCATCAATGGCGGAGAGCACGCAGATAACTCAGTAGATTTTCAAGAGTTCATGATTGTGCCTGTCGGCGCGCCAAGCATTTCTGAAGCAATTCGTTATGGTTCTGAGATTTTTCACGCGCTAAAGTCAGTCTTAAGTAAGAAGGGTTATAATACAGCCGTTGGTGATGAAGGCGGTTTTGCACCAGACCTTAAGTCGAACGAAGAAGCGATTACAGTGATTCTTGAAGCGATTGAAAATGCAGGTTATGTTGCTGGTAAAGACATTATGATTGCCATGGATGCCGCATCATCTGAGCTTTATAAAGAGGGGATGTACTACCTAGGTTCTGAAGACAAAAAGTTAACGTCTAAAGAGATGGTAGATCTATTATCTAGCTGGGTTGATAAATACCCAATTATCTCGATTGAAGATGGTTTAGACGAGTCTGATTGGGATGGTTTCAAATACCAAACTGAAAAAGATGGCCACCGTCTACAAATCGTTGGCGATGATCTGTTTGTAACAAATCCTAAAATTCTGAAAGAGGGAATTGATAAGAAGATTGCTAACTCGATCTTAATCAAAATCAATCAAATCGGCACTTTGACAGAAACTTTCGAAGCGATTCGTATGGCCAAGGCAGCGGGTTATACGGCCGTTATTTCTCACCGTTCTGGTGAAACAGAAGATACCGTTATCGCCGATATAGCGGTTGCCACGGGTGCCGGTCAAATCAAAACTGGTTCACTTTCTCGTACAGACCGTATTGCTAAATACAATCAATTGATTCGCATCGAAGAAGCATTGGGTGCAGATGCGGTTTATCCTGGAATAAACGCTTTCTATAATTTGAAAAAGTAATCTTTAAAGAAGTTGGTTAAAAGGAAAGTTCAGTGAAAAAGATTTATCTTGGATTGGCTTTTCTAATTCTGATTATACAAGCTCGCTTATTGTCCTCCGAAGGAGGGCTTGGCGAGCTTTTTACTTTACAGGAACAGCTAAAAACACTAGAGATTTCACTTGAAGAACAACGTTTAGTGAATGCTCAACTGGTTCAGCAAGTTAACGACCTACAGTCTGACACTAGTTCGGTTGAAACCATCGCTCGACAAACGCTTGGAATGGTTAAGAAAGATGAGGTGTTTATTAATGTGATTGAGCTTAAGTCAGAGAAGGGGGAGTGATATTGATAATGTTTCTGGTGATATTTCTAACCGACCAGGCCTTGTCAATTT
>JBNJEY010000063.1:0-7444 GCA_051746325.1 Pseudomonadota bacterium | reverse complement strand
TTATTTGTTAGTATCAATACTGAATATTCTCAATTATTTTTTATAATGGACGCTTAAAGAGCGTTAGAAGTCTAAAAGAACTTTTCTTTTATGTCATTTAAGGTATATTAGCCCCTGTACAAACTCATATAAATTAAGGTGTAAAAAGAATGTCTATTCAAAACATTAAACAGTTATTTTTGGTCGGGTTTTTGGGCCTAGCGTTAGTCGGTTGTAGTTCTGCACCAAAAACGACAGAAGCTGAACCAGAAGCTAAACCAGTGGCTGAAGAGAAGGTTGAGCAAGATGTTGCTGCACTTCAACTTGCCGCTGCACAAGCTCTAGAAGCGCAAAAAGCAGAGTTATTAGCCACGATTCAGGGCAAAGTAGTGCATTTTGATTTTGATCGTTCTGATATTAAATCGGATTACTACTCGATTATTAAAGGCAATGCCGATTATATGGCGCTAGACGACTCTTTGTCAGTCAGCATTAAAGGGCATACCGATGAGCGTGGTAGCCGTGAATATAACCTTGCATTAGGTGAGCGTCGTGCGCAGGCCGTTAAAAATGCTTTGATTGCTGAGGGAATTAGTCCTGCACGCATTACGGTTGTAAGCTATGGAGAAGATGCTCCTGTCGATGAAGCTCATAATGAAGCAGCTTGGTCTAAAAATCGTCGCGCTGAGTTTTCATATTAATTGAAGCCTCTGCGAGATCGATCGCTCTCTTTATAAAAGCCTTTCTATCTAAATGATAGAAAGGCTTTTTTGTTTATTGTATTTATAAAAGAAGACTTTTCATGACGACTGAATCTCCTATTGTTCATTATTTAAAAGATTATCAAGCCCCTAAATTTGAAATTACTGAAGTGTTGCTCGAGTTTGACTTGCACCCGACCCAAACTCAGGTCATTAATACCATGCAAATCAAGCGTCTCTCTCCAGGTGAAAATCTAGTGTTAGCGGGTGAAGAGTTAAAACTACTCTCGGTCTTATTGAATGGGCAAGAAGTCATTGAGCAGTCTATTATTGATGCCGAAAGCCTGACGCTAATCACAGAGTTAAGTGAGTTTGAACTGGTTATTAAGACAATTATCTCGCCAGAGAAGAATACAGCGTTAGAAGGGTTGTATCGTACCAGTGGCAATTACTGTACACAGTGTGAGGCAGAAGGGTTTCGAAAGATTACCTACTTCTTAGATCGTCCGGATATTTTAACGTTATTCACCACCAAGATTGTCGCAGATAAAATTGATAATGCGGTCTTATTATCCAATGGTAATCTAATCGAATCAGGCGATATTGACGACAATCGACATTATGCTATCTGGCAGGATCCACATAAAAAACCTTGTTATCTGTTTGCATTAGTTGCCGGTAATTTAGAGTGTGTCGAAGATCAATTTATCACAGCAGAAAATCGGTCTGTCGCCCTAAAAATCTATGTTGAAAAAAGCAACTTAGATAAGTGTGAACATGCTATGGAATCCCTGAAAAAATCGATGTTGTGGGATGAGAGTCGTTTTGGCTTAAGTTACGATTTAGACATTTATATGATTGTCGCCGTTGATGACTTTAATATGGGTGCGATGGAGAACAAAGGCTTGAATGTTTTTAACTCTAAGTTTGTACTGGCCAAACCAGATACGGCGACAGACGTTGATTATGAAGGGATTGAAGCGGTCATTGGACATGAGTACTTCCATAACTGGACGGGAAACCGGGTGACTTGTAGAGACTGGTTTCAGTTAACGCTAAAAGAGGGGTTGACCGTTTTCCGAGATCAAGAGTTCACGGCAGATATGTTGTCACCGGCTGTGAAACGTATTGAAGATGTTAAAGGTTTAAGAAGTAATCAGTTTCCGGAGGATGCAGGGCCAATGGCACATCCTATTCAACCGCAATCTTATATTGAAATGAATAATTTCTATACTTTGACGGTCTATGAAAAGGGCGCAGAAGTCGTTCGCCTCTACCATACACTGCTCGGTGAAGCTGGATTCCGTAAAGGCATGGATCTCTATATTGCAAGGCATGATGGTCAAGCTGTTACTGTGGTTGATTTTAGAAATGCCATGGCGGATGCAAATGATGTCGACCTCACTCAAATGCATGCTTGGTATGTACAAGCAGGGACACCGCATATAAAGATTGAGGCACAATACGATACGACATTACAGACGTTTCAATTAACGTGTCGTCAATACATTGCCGGGCGTGATGACTCTTTCGAGCCCCTTCTTATCCCCATTAAAATGGCGCTTCTTTCAGAACAAGGCGATCTGCTAGAATTGATTCCCGATTCTGACTCTGCCGCTAAAGTCATGGGGGAAGGTAGAGAGGTGATATTGCATCTTACTCAGCAAACTGAGACATTTACTTTTACATCAATTGCGGCTAAACCGGTTCCCTCTCTCCTTAGAGGTTTTTCGGCACCAGTTCAACTTGAATATGACTATAGTGATGCAGAACTGAGTTTATTGACCCGTGCAGATTCAGACAGTTTTGTGCGTTGGGAGTCTTTTCAGGTTCTCGCATTGAATGCGTTAAAAGCCAATGTAGCGTGTTATGAAAAGAGCCAACCATTTGTACTTTCATTAGCGATGAAACAAGCCTTCTCAGGTGTCCTGCATGATCATCTAGCCGATTCTGGATTAATCTCATTGACCATTACTCTGCCAGATTTAACCTATCTTGGTGAGCAGTTTAATGAGATTAATGTCGATGCCGTCTACCACGCTCACCTGTGGTTGAGAACGGCTTTAGCAGAGTATTTTGAAACGGATTTATTGGCGATCTATAAGCGCTTGAATCAGCCAGAAGAGAGCTACCGCTATCATAAAGAGGACATTGCATCGCGTAAGTTAAAAAATACCTGTCTACGTTATCTAATGCTATTGCCACAACAGTTTGTATTGGGCAAAGAGCAGTACTATCTGCAGCAGAATATGACCGATGTATTGGCGGCACTCGAGACGATCTCCCATTCAAGTCATGCCGATAGGGAAGAGTGTTTAGAGCACTTTTATCAGACTTGGAAAAGTGATAGTTTGGTGCTCGATAAGTGGTTTGCTTTGCAGGCCGCTTCGCAGCATATTAATGCCTTTGAACAGGTACAAGCGCTAGTAAAACATCCCGACTTTACGCTCTCTAATCCCAATCGTGTCAGAAGTGTTTTGGCTGTATTTGGTCGAGTAAATTTATTAGGGTTTCATCGAAAAGATGGTTTAGGATATCAATTTTTAGCAGAGCAGGTCATTCAATTGGATAAAATAAATCCTCAAGTGGCTGCAAGAGTTGTCACGCCCTTTACGCATTGGCAACGTTATGATGAGTCAAGAAGAGAGAAGATGCACTCTGCACTTAATTTGATTTTAACAAGTTCGAACTTATCTAAAGATCTCTATGAGATTGTTGCTAGGTCACTCGGTCAACAGGTGTAGAAGGGGTGATTTATATGGTTTTGAGCTCATAAGATTATGAGGGTTATGAGTGTGGTGCATTGGCTAAGAGTGATGGTATTGATCGGCAGTATATTGCCTATGGCAAGCTTTGCCTATCAAACGGCCCAGTGGCAGGACTTACTCTCCTCTGAGTCTTCAAAATCCACAGAAGATCCGTCGGCAACGCAGGGGGATTGGCCGCAAAAACCTTTAACGCTAGATAATAAAACGGACCAAAATTATTATTTAGAAAACCAACTTGAGATAATCGATCAAGAGATCATTCTGCTACGGGCTGAGTTGGCGCAAAAAAACAATGATATTAATCAAGTTAAAATCTATATTAACCAGCTCAATCGTATGGTTATATTGCCGATTTTTCAACAACGTCTGGCCGTCTTAAAGCTTTATCTGACGACGGCTAAAAGGTCTTCGCAAACCCGCTCTAATTCATCAGGTCAGGCATTAAATTCCTATTTATATGTCGGGTCGATAGAGCCATTAAAATTCCCTGACGCCTCAGAAAAATCGATTATAGTGGTTTTATTGCCTCTTACCGGGCCTTATAAGCAAGCCGGTAATAAGATACTTTCGGGATTAACAGACGCTTTGGAAGCGATCTCCTTTCAAGGATCCTTAGCCGTGTTTGATACGGCTATTTATGAAACGGTTTTTGAGCTGTGGGAGATCGTAAAGTACTATGATCCTGATTTCATCTTTGGTCCACTGCAAAAACAGACTGCACAGCAGTGGCAAGCGCTCAATTCGGGCGTTCCAACTCTTTACTTTAACTCGATGGATTCACTCTTTGGACATGAACGTGCTTTCTCGCCGAGTAAGTCAAAGGGTCTGGATCAGGTTCTCTCTATTTTGAATAATAGCCAGTTTGAGAATGTACTTGTCTTAACCGACTCTAGCGAATCGTCTAAAAAGCTTGAAGCTGAATTCTACCAGGCCTGGTTGTCTTTAAATTCACGGGGTCAATATCAACATCAATCCATAGAAAGAACGGTCGGAGAGTCCATAGAGGCCGCAATGAATGTCCAGCGCTCACAAGAGCGCCACGCATGGCTACAGAAGATGACTGAGAGCACATTTCAATTCAGACCTCGGACCAGGGAGGATTTTGAAGCGGTAGTGACCTTTATACCAAAAAATAAAGCGATTCAAGTGGGTCCTCTATTGGACTTTTACCAATTAAGCCAGGTTACCCATATCTGGTATCCCAACCAAACATCCAATCTAGATGCTCTTTATAAGAGTCTTATCTCATGGCAACAAGCCTATGCGGTTTTGCCCATTTACAATCAAGCCGAACTTGCCCTAAATAAGCCAACACCTTCCAAAGAAGATAAAAATGGCCTGTTTTATGCTTTAGGTCTGGTAGCGGTTGAAATTGTTAAACAGTCTGCCATTTCTGATGGTCAGGATTTATATATAAATACCCAATTTGGGGCGATTTCCTCAAATACGATAGGCCAATTTCACCTATTGCCGGCTGTTTACTGGGTAGATCAAGGCGTTTTTGAACGTGTCACTGAATTTTCAAAAAACATTCGCTGAATAACGCTTCTGAGCTGCTAGAGCCCATTGCGTTAAATAGATAAAGTAGTCTGAGCTCTCTAAAGAGTCGTTGTGGCATATTGTTGTTGCATATTGTTAAGGAAATAAATTAAGGAAATAAAACGTGGCGACCTCCGACGATGCATTTGATCCAAATGATTTAGACAGTATTGATGCTCTGCTCGATGAAGCAGAGTTAGAGGCTGTTGTTAATGATTCTACCGATGACTTGCCTGAGGGCAGCTCAGTGGATGCACCCGCAATGGATGACGTTTCTTTAGATGACGGTGCCGATTCGATGAACACGGCTCCTGAAGCCGATTTGGCCGCTGAGCGCACTAGAGAGAATAGCGCTACCAATAAAGACGAATTTATTTCTAAGCGTGATACAGCACAAACTAACCCACTCCCACAAATGGCGGCACAAGATATGGATTCAATAAAAAAACTGATCATTATTTTTAGCTCAATATTGATCGCACTTGTGTTGACTGGAATCGGTATTGGCATTTGGAGTGCCTTAGCCGCTTCTTCGGCAGGGGTTGATGACGAAACCGTTACCCTGATTGAATCGGTTAAGGTGGATTCGCAACAGGGTGCGGCATCCTTGGCAGAAAACACGCAGTCAGTGCAGTTGGTAGAGAAAAAATTAGATGCGCTTAATTTTCAACTGGAGCAGTTAGTCACGGATTTGGTCAGTGTGCCCGCCATTAAGCTAGATGCTCCTAAATCAGAAATCCTAGATCCACAAGCTCCAGGGACGCCTGGTGTTGATGCCTCTCCGGGCATGTCGGCCCAAGTTAATCCCCAAGCAGATCCTGCTGTATTGTCAAAGATTACGGCGGTGAATACCAAAATGATAAGAGCACAACGCCGAATTGATGAAGTGAATAGTCGAGTTAAAAGTATTCAAGCACAGTATCAGGTGTTGTTAAAGAGCGTGAAAATGGTCGAAAAGCAGATTGCGATGGAGCAGTTAGCAAGGGCTGAAAAGACCGAAAAAAAGAAGGTGGCGGAAGATGCTAACCCTTATCAATATACCGCGCCTGATGGGATGTTTTATGACCAGTCCGTACAAGATTCTTATCCATAAGGTTTAAGCGGTGTTGCGCTTTATTTAAACCTGTAAAGGTCATTATAAATAGATCAGAAAAACGTGATTGGATAGAGTTTTTGGGCACTCAATCGTCACGGTCAGAATACCAGAAAGAGTGCTAATCGATCTGCTTACTCAGTAAGCACAAAAAATTTTAAATAGATAATTGAATTAATAATGGAGTATAGGGCAATGAAAAAGCAAGCTGTTCTAATTGCAAGTCTGGCAGGTGTTGTTATATTAGGTGGGTGCGTTCAGGGTAAACCGTGCTGTTCTGAAGAGGACCCGCAATCAGTTGTGGTTCATCAGAAGCTCGTTATGCCTGATGGATCCGAATCTACTGTAAGTCAAAAGCCAGAGTTGATGAAAATATCTGGAATTGGCTATGGTGCTGAAAGTACCTTTGGTGCATACACGCCAGGCCAGCGCCGATTAATGGCGATTCGCGCTTCGAAGCTAGATGCTTATCGTGCGCTTGCTGAGCAACTATATGGCGTTAAAATTGACAGTAATACTACGGTTTCGACACTGACCGCTAAAAATGACAGTTTTAGAGCGCGTGTCAATGCCGTTGTTCGAGGTGCAAGAATAGTGAGTGTGACGCCAATGGCGGATAATAACTATGAAACGGTATTAGAAGTGTATGTTGATAAACGTTTCTTTGAAGAGACGTTTGTCTATACCTCTAGTAGTAAAGCCAGAGTGATGGAGCCTGAAGCGGTTTATCAGGTGACTCCCTACTAGTCTTTATTCCCGTCCGCGTGGCTCGTACGGCTACTTGTTAGGGCGTTGGGTTTAAACTCCAATAGAGGCTATAGGAGCTCTTGTATGGTTCGTTATAAAGTATTAATTCCACTGTTTTTAACGCTGTTTATTTGGCAGGGAGTCGTTGATGCTGCCAGTATCAGTACGCGTGTTCGAGTGCTTGAGAGTAAGGTCGTCAAACAAGATCGTAAAATTAGACAGTCAGAGAGTGTTCGCCAAGCGCAAGACTCAAAAATTGATAAAAGTTTAGCGAAAGTGAAAGGGATCGAAAAGAAGGTCAATAAGTTATTAAAAGGCAAGGAGGGTCTGCAACAGAAGCTCGAAAGAGCTGATAAGCGTTATGCCTTTCCCTAGTCTTTGAGACGGCTTTCGTTCTTTTATTTACGCCAAAAAAAGCCTGGAAATTTTTTGAAAATTTCCAGGCTTTTTTATTCGGTGTCTCTTTTTTGGATTAAGTAATAGGCTACTGGCTCTGTTTAATCCAACTGGGGTTAAAAACTATCTGCTCTACCATCGCGCTCTTTTTGAGCGGATTCAATTTCTTTCGCCTGAATAAAGTAAACTAATTTACGACGATCATCTTCACTTAAATCTTG
>JBNJEY010000062.1:0-7588 GCA_051746325.1 Pseudomonadota bacterium | reverse complement strand
CCCATTCGCGCATATTCTGGACGGAAGTTATGTCCCCACTGTGAGATACAGTGGGCTTCATCAATGGCGAATAGTGCAATAGGTAGGCTTTGTAGTTGATTGATAAAATTGGGTTGCATCAGCCTTTCTGGCGAGACATAGAGCAGATCCAATTCGCCCATATGCAGTTGGCGCATGACCTGGTGCTCGGTGTCGGGATCTAAGCTAGAGTTATAGTATTCTGCACGAATGCCATAGGCTTTAAGTGCCGAGACCTGATCTTGCATTAGAGCGATCAAAGGCGAGACGACAATGGTGGTGCCATTACGAATCAGGGCCGGAATTTGATAACAGACCGATTTACCGCCACCGGTTGGCATCAATACAAATGTATCGTGGCTCTGAATGGTGTTTTCAATAATTTCTGCTTGCTGATTGCGAAATGACTCATAACCAAAAATATCCTTTAAGACTTCTCGAGCTAGGGTTTGTGTTGGGGTTTGAGTCATAGTGCTCTTTTTAAGTTAATTTAGGTTTTTTAAGAGTTTTAATGATTTTAAGGGTTTTTAACCACTTTTAAAGCTCAATAATCAAAATGACCAGGCCTGGCCATTTTTGTTTTGTCGTTTTAACTTATTTATAAAATGGATTAAAGGATCTATTTTAGTAAAAAGTTTATAAAATTCAAATACAACGCTAAGTAGGGTGACTAATGCGCTTCATCCCAGTTTTTGCCTTGACCGACTTCGACAATCAGCGGCACTTTTAACTCTAAAGCCGATTCCATAATGGCTTTAATTTCTGCTTTAGCACCTTGCAAGTCTTGATCTGCCACCTCAAAGACCAGTTCATCGTGAACCTGCATTAACATCATTAGGTCGTAGGGCGTGGTTTTTAACCAGGCCTCCATTTTGATCATGGCAATCTTAATAATGTCGGCCGCAGTGCCTTGCATCGGCGCATTGATGGCAGTACGTTCGGCATACTGGCGCAGTTGGCCATTACGCGCATTGATGTCTGGCAGATAGAGACGTCGACCCTCCAGGGTTTCAACATAGCCGGTCTTCTTCGCTTGTTCTTTGGTGCTTTCCATATAGGATAGAACGCCTGGATAGCGCGCAAAATACAGATTAATGTACTCTTGCGCTAGGCCACGTGAAACATTGAGTTGTTTGGCAAGACCAAATGCAGACATACCATAAATCAAACCAAAGTTAACCGCTTTAGCGCTGCGACGTTGCTCTGTGGTGACGGCTTCTAATGGCACGCCAAAGATTTCAGCGGCGGTGGCCTGGTGAATGTCTCGACCTTGGGCAAAGGCATTCAGTAAGCCTTTGTCGCCCGACAGGTGTGCCATAATGCGCAACTCGATTTGCGAGTAATCAGCCGCCACCATTGTGTAACCTGGGCGCGTAATAAACGCTTGGCGAATACGCCGACCTTCTGCAGAGCGAATCGGAATATTCTGTAAATTGGGCTCGGTTGAAGACAATCGACCGGTTGACGCCACCGCTTGCATATAAGAGGTGTGAATGCGTCCAGTCTCCGGATCAATCTGTTTGGGCAGCGAGTCAGTATAGGTCGATTTGAGTTTGGCTAGGCTACGATACTCTAAAATTAAAATCGGTATTTCATGTCCCTGCTCGGCCAGTTCGGCTAATACCGGTTCTGCGGTAGACGCTTGGCCTTTGGGGGTTTTCTTCAGAATTGGCAGTTGTAGATTTTCAAACAGAATCACTTGTAACTGCTTTGAAGAGTTAAGGTTAAAAACCCCACCGGCGATTAAATGCGCTTTTTGCTCGAGTTCTGCCAGTTTATGGGTGATTTCGACACTCTGTTTCGCCAGCATCTGCGTATCCAATAAGACTCCATTACGTTCCATATGGGCTAATACGGGCACTAAAGGCATTTCTATGTCGGTAAATACTTTCTTTAAGCTAGGTTCTGCTTCTAACTGCTTCCAAAGTGTTTGGTGGAGCTGTAGGGTAATATCGGCATCTTCGGCGGCATAAGGTGCGGCGATTTTAATTTCGATTTGATTAAAGGTCAGTTGCTTTTTACCTTTACCGGCAATATCTTCAAAATGAATGGTGCGGTGATTTAGATACTTTAGCGCTAAATCATCCATATTATGACGGGTCGCAATGCTGTTTAGACAGTAGGACTCAATCATAGTGTCAAACTTCATGCCTTTTAAGGTGATGCCATGATTTTGCAACACATGCCAGTCATATTTAAGGTTTTGACCACATTTAGCCACTTTTTCATTTTCCAAAATAGGTTTTAAGCGTGCTAGAACCATCTCTAATTCCAGTTGGTCAGGCGCACCTTCATAATCGTGCGTTAATGGAATATAGCAGGCCAGGTTGTTATCATCGTTCGGATTTTTAACGGCTAAACAGATGCCAACAATTTTAGCTTGCAGGGTATTTAAAGAGGTGGTTTCGGTATCAATCGCGAATAGCTCTGCTTGTTGGATGCGCTCTATCCAACGGTCAAACTGTGCCAGGGTATAAACGGTTTCATAGAGCCCTACACTGCTGCTTGCAGGACTCTCTATGGAGGTTGTGGTGAAGCCCTCGGTTAGCTCTGGGTTTAAAACCAACGGAGCAGGGGGCGTGTGAGTGCCGTTGGTTTTAGTAAAAGGCACTTGGCCACTCCTGATCTTATTTAACCAGGTATTTAACTCATATTTGGCAAACAGTTCTTGCAGACGTTCAAGATCGGCCGGGTGGCGTTGGATATCTTCTAAATGCACTGGCAGATCGCAGTCTACTTTAATCTTGGTCAATTGACGCGATAGCGCGAGTTGCTCTAGGTTGTTACGCAAATATTCGCCAATTTTACCGCCAATCATCGGGGCATTGGCCACCAGATTATCAATATTGCCAAAAGCGGTTAACCATTTTACGGCGGTTTTTGGACCACACTTTGGAACCCCCGGGATATTATCGGAACTGTCGCCGACCAAGGCTAAATAATCGACCATTTGATCAGGGCGCACCCCAAACCTTTCCTTTACATACTCAGGGGTAGAGTAGGTATCGGTCATCGTATTAACCAGGGTGATATGTTCATTCACCAACTGAGCTAAATCTTTATCCCCCGTTGAGATCAGAGTGTCGTGTTTCGCTTGCGTCGCTTGGTGCGCAAGGGTGCCCAAGACGTCATCGGCTTCGACACCATCAATCACCAATAGAGGGATGCCTAACGCCTTAACGATTTCGTGAATCGGTTCAATCTGACTGCGCAGTTCATCTGGCATGGGTGGACGATGCGCCTTATATTCTGAGTACATTTCATTACGAAAGGTCGGCCCCTTGGCATCGAAAATAACGGCCATTTTTTCAGGCTGATACTTTTCAAGCAACTTACCCAGCATATTGACGACACCATAAATCGCCCCTGTGGGCTGGCCTTTACTCGTGGTCAACGGAGGCATGGCGTGGAATGCTCTAAACAGATAGGAGGAGCCGTCCACCAAAATAAACGGGCTTTCTGGATTGGTGATAATTTGTGGAGTGGATTTGGAATTCGATTCAGTCATTTTGTCGCCTGATATGGTAAAATTTATCGCATTATTTTACCTTAGTTAGCGTGGATTTAATTACCCCTAACCAAAATTAAGAGACTTTACTTTATGTCTGTCTATACAGTCGTTGAAGAAAACCAGTTAATCACATTTTTAGAAGAGTATAACGTAGGCTCTTTAGAGAGTTTTGAAGGCATTAGTGCCGGGATTGAAAATACCAATTATTTCGTCAATACGCGGCATAATGGTCAACTGAAACAGTTTGTTCTAACGATTTTTGAACACCACAATTTTGAAGAGTTACCCTACTTTTTGAATATTATGGCGTTTATGGCTGAGCATAAAATCCCCACCGCACATCCGATGCCAACGCGTGCAGAGGAGTATTTGAAAGAACTGTGTGGCAAGCCGGCTTCTTTAGTTACGCGGCTACCTGGCCGCGGGGTTGATCACCCTTCTATAACGCAGTGTACTGTTATGGGAGAGCAGTTGGCACGTTTCCACCTGGCTGGTTTAGAGTATGAGCAAACGCGTGATAATGATCGTGGTATTGAGTGGATGCAATCGACCTTTAATGAAATAAACGCCCATTTAACCGCCGAAGAGCGCGATTTGATTGCGACTGAGTTAGATTACCAAAACCAAATTGATTGGGCGCACCTGCCACAGGGCGTGATCCATGCCGATCTTTTTTGTGATAATGCCTTGTTTAAGGGCGATGAATTAACGGGCATTATTGATCTCTACTATGCCTGTAATGCTCCATTCTTGTACGATCTTGCTGTGATGGTCAACGATTGGTGTCGTATCGAAACAGAAAACCTATCCGATATGTACTTTGACGAATCTAAAATGGCGTCTATGCTCTTTGCTTACCAACAGCAACGCCTCCTGACCGAAGCAGAACAACAGACTTGGCCTACGGCACTGCGTTTGGCGGCTTTGCGCTTCTTTTTATCACGCCTACAAGACAAGTGTATGCCACGTGAAGGGGAGATGACGCAGATTAAAGACCCAGATGTCTTTAAACAGGTGCTAAAAATTCACCGATTATAGATTCCTCCTCAAAAAAATCTCTTATACAGTTATTTTAAGCGTTAAACCGGGCGTATAGTGTATTTTATAATTCATTAATAGCTTTGCGTTTTGGCGCGCAAAAAACGTAAGCGAATCTGTTTTTCAGATTCAAGAATGGCAAATAGGGTCATGCCTAACCCAAAAATCATTATGCCATCATTTAATGCAATGGCTCGAGTATCAAAGATGCCTTGCAAGGCGGGCATATAAGTTATTGCAAGCTGTGCAAGGGTGACTAAAATAATGGCTATCCAGACCGGTTTGGTGCCTTTGATATTTTGCCAAGTTAAATGAATGCTGTCCATATTACGAATATAAAGTAGATGGAATATCTCCATTATGACCAGGGAATTGACCGCCATAGTGCGTGCTAACTCTATCGAATAGCCTTGCTGAATGGCGTAGTGGTAGATGCTAAAAACCCCCAGCACAAACAAAATAGAGACTAATATAATATGCCAAATTAGGCTTGTACTTAACAGCGGTGCATCTCTAGAGCGGGGAGGGTGGGACATAGTTTGTGCATCAGCCGGTTCAAAAGCTAAGGCAATGCCAAGCGTTGTGGCGGTGACCATATTAATCCACAAAATTTGGATAGCCGTCACGGGCATCGTCAGGCTGAGTAATAAAGCTAAAATAATTGTAGAGGCTTCGCCTGAGTTAGTGGGCAGCGTCCAACTAATGACTTTTTTAATATTTGTATAAACGGTACGCCCTTCTTTAACCGCCTTGGCGATAGAGGCAAAATTATCATCGGCCAACACCAACTCAGCCGCTTCTTTGGCCGCTTCACTGCCACTTTTGCCCATGGCAATGCCCATATCAGCACGTTTGAGCGCGGGCGCATCATTTACGCCATCGCCCGTCATGGCCACCACCAAACCTTGTGCCTGCAATGCCATTACCAAGCGCAATTTGTGCTCTGGATTGGTTCGGGCAAAAACGTCGGTGGCCAGAGAAATATCCTTTAGATCGGCATCGTCTATTTTGTCTAAATCCTGACCGGTAAGCACCTTGTCGGCATTTTCTAGACCAATTTGGCGACCAATGGCCGCAGCTGTTAGGGCATGGTCACCGGTAATCATCTTGACTCTAATGCCTGCTTTCTGACATTCTGCCACTGCAAGAATCGCCTCCTCTCTAGGAGGATCCATTAAACCGACAATTCCTAGTAGCTCGACATTTTCATCCAGATCGGGTAGTTCTAAAATACTATGTTTAGGTTTTACAGATTTAACAGCAATGGCAAGGACTCGTTGACCTTGGCGGGCGATTTTCTCGGCTTGTTGATGCCAGTATTCTAAATCAATAGAGCTACTTTTTCCCTTCTCTAAACGCTGAGTTTGACACAGCTTAAAGAGCGCCTCTGGTGCACCTTTAATAAAGATAGAGGCGTGGTTTTCATGGTCGTGGTTCAGCGTGGCCATCCATTTATGTTTAGCATCAAATGGGATGAGATCGGTGCGCGTCCAATGTTGGTTTGCGTCGGAAATATCTATTCCAGTCTTCGCTGCAAAGGCTAGTAAGGCCCCCTCCATAGGATCACCTTCAATAGACCACTCCTCTTTATCTCTTTTAAGTTGGGCGTCATTGCACAGTGTGGCGGCCAGTCCTAACTCCGTAAGTAAAGGGTGTTTTTTAGGTTGAATTATTTTTTCGTCTTGGTAAATATCGCCTATTGGCTCGTAACCGACACCAGTTATTTTAAAATGTGCCTGCGCTGTCACTACATTGGAAATATGCATTTCATTGCGGGTTAAGGTCCCAGTTTTGTCAGTACAGATCACTGAAACAGAACCAATGGTTTCAATAGCGGGCAATCGGCGAACAATGGCATTTCTGTGCGCCATGGCTTTTACACCCAACGCTAGCGTAATGGTTAAAATCGCCGGTAAGCCTTCTGGAATCGCTGCTACAGACAGCGCAACGACCGCCATAAACAGGTCGGTAAAATCTTGCTGCTGCACGAAATAACCAAAGGCTAAGAGTAAAGCGGCAAAGGTGAGAATGACCGCCGTGAGCCATTTGGCAAAGGTATTCATCTGTGAGACTAGCGGGGTGGTTAGAAGCTCTACGGTGGAGAGTAACCCACTGATTCGACCTATTTCCGTGAGGCTTCCAGTGGCTACTACAATACCCCTACCTTGTCCACTGGTGACAGTGGTGCCGCTAAACGCCATACAGTGCCGATCGCCAATAGAAGCGTCTAAATCAACCGGATTAAGCTGCTTTTCAACCGCAATAGACTCCCCTGTCAAAATCGCTTCCTGTATCTGCAGGCCATGCATTTTTAACAGACGTAAATCTGCAGGCACCTTATCACCGGCTTCGAGTAAGACGATATCGCCTGGGACCAGTTTTTCACCCGCTAGAGTATGGCGCTGTCCATCCCGTAATACTGAGGCTCGCAGTGCGAGCATATTACGAATGGCATCCATCGCTTTTTCGGCCTTCCCTTCTTGAATCAGACCAATCACAGCGTTGATCAACACCACTGCTAGGATCACTAGGGTATCTAAAATATGGTTGAGAAGCAGAGTGGTGACGGCAGAGGCTAGCAAAACATAGATTAGGATATTATGGAACTGCCGTAAAAACCGCATCCATAAACTACGCTTTCGGGGCTGTGGCAAGCGGTTAGGGCCATATTGCGCGAGTCGCGTTTCGGCCTCAGATTCGCTCAAGCCATTGGGTTTGCTCTGCAACTCCTCCACGGTCTGTTGCGCGGGTAAGGTGTGCCAGTTTTGGTCTAAATTCATTAAAGCGATCCTTTTCAAACAAGGTTGAACGATATTGCCTACTGAGTCTTGGTTAGGTAGATTTGACTTTATAATACTATGATTTGACTGCGTAATTTACCCAAGTTTAATGGTTGTTTTGATACAGAATAAGTTTTGAGCAGTTATGGCGTTTCGACCAGTCCTGCTCGCTTTATAAAAGGGGTATTTAAAGAGTGATTCTAGAGTAGCTGAACAGTAAGAAGGGCTTAAATAACCCCCC
>JBNJEY010000061.1:0-7699 GCA_051746325.1 Pseudomonadota bacterium | reverse complement strand
ACGTTCTAAATCGCCAGTCTGTTTGAGTTCCTGGCGAAATAAGTCAGCCGATTGTTGTTGGATAACGGTTTCAATGGCATCTAGGCGCCCGTTAATAATATCTTGATTACGTAGCGGCTGATTTAACCAACGTTTAAGGAGGCGTCCGCCCATGGCAGTGGCTGTATGGTCGAGAATGGCGGCCAGCGTATGGCTCGAGCCGCCGCTTAAATTGGTGTCAATTTCCAAGTTACGCCGACTGATGGCATCTAGCACTAAACTGTCGTCAGTTGAGTAGGTGTGTAAGCTGTGGATATATTGCAAACTGCTTTGTAGCATGGCCTGCGCATAGTGCAAAATGCTGCCGGCGGCACTGATGGCGGCGGGTTTTGTCTGGCAACCAAAGGCGACTAGATCCTGGGTGGAAAAATGGTCGGTAAGCCGTTTTTGACAGCTAATCGGTTCAAAATGCCAGCTTGGATACCTGACCAGGCCTGGTCGTTTTAAAATGGTGTCAGGCAGGGATTGTCTTAATAGGTCATCATCGGGTAAAAGTAGCTCAGAGGGCTTAATACGTTCAATTTCGGCTATTAAATGGGTTAAAGAGTCGAGTTCAGCTGTTTCAAAGCGACCACTGGCAACATCCAAATAAGCCAAACCATACAAATCACCCTGTTTAGAGATTGCCGCTAATAAATTCTCGGATTGATCTTCTAATAAAGCCTCTTCGACCAAGGTGCCTGGCGTAATAACGCGGACGACTTTACGCTCTACCGGGCCTTTACTGGTTGCCGGGTCGCCGACTTGCTCGCAGATCGCAACCGATAAGCCCAATTTGACTAACTTAGCTAAATAGCCATCCGCTGAATGATGTGGAATTCCAGCCATAGGAATCGCATTGCCACCGGTTTTACCTCGAGCGGTGAGTGTTATTTCCAATAGTTCTGACGCCTTTTTGGCATCATTATGAAACAACTCATAGAAATCGCCCATTCGATAAAAAAGTAGGTGGTCAGGATGCTCGGCCTTGATGGCAAGATACTGTTGCATCATTGGGGTATGGGGAGAGTTGTTATTAGGGGTTTTAGCTGCCATGGGGTTCTGAATGTTTTTGCTTTGGATTTGAAAAGTAGTATGCTAGGTCATATTGGTCTTTATATCAAATAATGCACGATTAAAAACAGGGCCGTTTCTGTTTTTAAGTGCAATAAAAGGAGTGGTTTTTATGTCGTTTGCAACCCTGGTTTCACAAGTAGGCAAAGCCTTAGTGGACAATGATTCGATGATTGTTACAGCGGAATCATGTACCGGTGGCATGATTGCTGAAGCATTGACTGAAATTGCCGGCAGTGCGGCTTGGTTTGATCGTGCTTATATTACCTATAGTTATGAGTCGAAAAAAGAGGTGTTAGGGGTGCGTGAAATCACAATTCAAAACAACGGCGCCGTCAGTCAGGAGTGTGTTGAAGAGATGGCTTTGGGCGCTCTGCAACAGTCACACGCCAAAGTCAGTGTTTCTTGCAGTGGTATTGCTGGACCCAGTGGCGGTTCTCAAGCTAAACCGGTGGGTACGGTCTGGTTAGCTTGGGCGATACAAGGCCAAGAAAGTGTGATTTCACAGCGATTTTTATTTGAGGGTGATCGGCAGCGGGTGCGTGAACAAGCCACCGAAGCCGCGTTAATGGGTGTGATGAAATTATTGACGCGGTAGCCAGTTAATCACCCTTATTAGCAAAAGCCAGTAGGGTCAGTAGGACGTGGTAGTGAATGAGATTAATTATTCACGGAGTCTCTAGGATTTAAAAGGAAATTATGGGATAATTTCGCATCTGATTCTAAATTAGAAAATATTAGATAAACCTTTGTTTTAATCGGTGATTTAAGGCGTTTTGGAGAGACTATATACGCAATGGTTACCGATGAAACAAGGGTTTTTTATTGAGTGACCATTCAGTTTTAATTGTAGACCGTATAAGCACTCAGTATAAAAAACAGTTACCTCCAAATGCGACAGTCGCTTTGGAACTTGTAGAAACAAAAGGAAGCGCGTAATGAATGATAATAAGCAAAAGGCTTTAACAGCTGCTTTAGGTCAAATTGAAAAACAATTTGGTAAGGGTTCGATTATGCGCATGGGTGACAGCTCTGTCTCTCGTGATATTGAAGCAGTTTCAACAGGTTCTTTAGGCTTGGATTTAGCATTGGGCATAGGCGGCTTACCAAAAGGGCGTGTTATTGAGATTTACGGTCCTGAATCTTCTGGTAAAACGACCTTAACATTACATGTTATTGCCGAAATGCAAAAGTTGGGCGGCACGGCGGCTTTTATTGATGCCGAGCATGCATTGGATCCAAGCTACGCTGAAAAATTGGGCGTGGATATTGATAATCTTTTGGTTTCTCAGCCTGATAATGGTGAGCAAGCTCTAGAAATTACCGATTCGTTGGTCCGTTCAGGTGCGGTAGATGTTGTGGTAATCGATTCAGTTGCGGCCTTAACGCCTAAAGCAGAGATTGAAGGCGATATGGGGGATTCTCATATGGGCCTACAAGCCCGCTTGATGTCACAAGCCCTGCGTAAACTGGCCTCAAATATTAAGCGTACTAATACTTTGGTTATCTTTATCAACCAGCTGCGTATGAAAATTGGTGTCATGTTTGGTAATCCTGAAACCACGACTGGTGGTAATGCGCTGAAATTCTACGCTTCGGTGCGTTTAGATATTCGTCGTATTGGCGCGATTAAAAAGGGTGACGAAATCCTTGGAAACGAAACCCGCGTTAAGGTGGTTAAAAACAAAGTGGCGCCACCCTTTAAGCAAGTACAGTTCGATATTTTATATGGTCAAGGGATTTCTCGAGAAGGTGAAATTATTGACCTAGGTGTGCAAGAAGGCTTTATTGAAAAGTCGGGTTCTTGGTATGCTTATGGCGGTAAAAAAATCGGTCAGGGTAAGGACAATGTCCGTCAATACCTGATTGATAACCCTGACGTTGCAGAAGAGGTGATGGGGAAAGTCAAAGAGGCATTGATGCCTAAGCCTAAAAAGGGTGCGGCGGTTGAAGAAGCTGTAGAAGCCGAATAAGCTTTTAAAAAACTCAATAGGATCTAGGCGCATTGTGAAAACAGCAGAAGATTTCCTGCAACAGTTAGGTATTAACCCCAGCGCTTCGGCTGAAGTCGCTGAGGATGGGTTTGCTGAAGTTCAGGCGCTGGCACAGCAAATTGAATCACGTGCTGTTTACTTGCTGGCCATGCGTGAACATGGTGCTAAGGAACTTAAGACGAAATTGGTCACAAAGTTTCCTGAAACACCTGAGCTGTTAGCCGCTTGTAAAGAGTTACCAGGCCTGGTTAAAAGCTTGATCGATGATGTTCTAAAAAAATGCCAAGCCAATAATTGGCAGAGTGATGCACGTTATATTGAACAAGCTGTGCGTAACTGGGCGGCTAAAGGCAGTGGTCCGGTAAAGATACGCCAGAAATTACAACAAGCTTCTTATCGAGACGATCTGATCACAATGTATTTAGATTGGGATGAGTCTGAATGGCTTGAATTAGCCAAAGATGTCCTGATTAAAAAATACGGTGATACTGCTAGGCCAGAGGCACGTAACGAACAAGCAAAACGGATGCGCTTTCTACAAAGTAGAGGGTTTGCGCCCCATGTGATTTGGCAGGCTTTTCGTTAAGCAGTGTTAACGAAGGTTTTGCGCAAATCAACAAATAACAAACCCAGAGCATAGTCAGTTTTGCTTAAATAGCATGAGTTGGCTGTCCAAACAGAATAGATTAACGTTTTTAAGGTTGTTTCATTATGACGAGTTCAGAACTCAGAAAAGCTTTTCTAGATTTTTATATTAAGCGCCATCATACCGTTGTTCATTCAAGTCCAGTGGTGCCTGCAAACGATCCAACCTTGTTGTTTACCAACGCTGGGATGGTGCCGTTTAAGGAGACTTTTTTAGGTCAGGAAATCCGTGAATATACACGTGCAACCAGTGTGCAGCGTTGTATTCGTGCTGGTGGTAAACATAACGATCTAGAAAATGTTGGTTATACCGCTCGTCACCATACCTTCTTTGAAATGCTGGGTAACTTCAGTTTTGGAGATTACTTCAAAAAAGAAGCGATTCAATATGCTTGGGAGTTTTTAACCCAAGAATTGAACCTGCCCGAAGAGAAGCTTTGGGTGACGGTCTATGAAGAAGATAATGAAACGGCCAGTATCTGGTTAGACGAGATGGGCATTAGCCCAGAGCGTTTCTCACGTTGCGGTGCTAAGGATAATTTCTGGTCAATGGGAGACACAGGGCCTTGCGGGCCATGTACCGAAATCTTCTACGATCATGGCCATAATGTCGCAGGTGGGCCACCCGGTTCACCGGATGAAGATGGTGATCGTTATATCGAAATCTGGAATCTGGTCTTTATGCAATTTGACCGTTCGGCAGATGGCACTTTAACGCCACTTCCAAAGCCGTCTGTGGATACCGGTATGGGGCTTGAGCGGTTAGCGGCCGTTATGCAAGGTGTACATAACAACTACGATATCGACCTGTTTCAAGCGCTCGTAAAACGCGCTGCAAAGCTGACCGGCGAACGTGACCTATCTAATAACTCTTTGCGCGTTATCTCTGATCACATTCGTTCATGTGCCTTTATTATTGTAGACGGTGTCATGCCTTCAAATGAAGGCCGTGGATATGTGTTACGTCGTATTATTCGACGTGCAATTCGCCATGGGTATAAGTTAGGTCAAACCCAGCCATTTTTCTATGCATTGGTGAAAACCTTGGTTGAACAGATGGGGGATGCTTATCCGGAGTTGAAAGCGGAACAAAGTCATGTTGAGCGTGTCCTTAAATTAGAAGAAGAGCGTTTTGCTGAAACGTTAGAAAACGGTATGAAGCTGCTTGAAGACCATATCGCTCAGATGGACGGCAGCGTCATCGCAGGCGAAGTGGCATTTAAACTTTATGATACTTACGGTTTTCCATTCGATTTAACGGCCGATGTCGCTCGTGAAAAAGAGCTAACGGTGGATAAAGCTGGTTTTGCAGTCGCAATGGAAGCCCAAAGGGAGCGTGCGCGTTCTGCTAGTAGCTTTGGCGCAGCTAGCGTGGCACGTATTCAATTTGCCGGAGAAACCCAATTTATTGGTTATGCCTCAGATGAGGCAGAAGCTAAGATTTTAGGGCTGTTTGTGGATGGCGAATCGGTAGAGTCAGTTGCCGAAGGTACGCACGCGATTGTCATATTAGACCGTACCCCTTTCTATGCAGAGTCTGGCGGGCAGGCGGGTGACAGCGGAAGCTTGACCGAGGGCATGAACAGTTTTCATGTGAATGATACCCAGAAGCAAGGTAAGTTATTCCTGCATATTGGGGTTGTTTCTGCTGGGACTATAACGGTGGATCAACTGATTACCGCTAAAATTAATATTGCAGATCGTCGCGCTTGTGAACGTAATCACTCAGCAACCCATCTGCTACACGCCGCTTTGCGTTCCATTTTAGGTACGCATGTCGGGCAAAAAGGCTCTCTGGTCACGGCGGATCGTCTGCGTTTCGATTTTTCACATTTTGAACCGATTTCAGCCGAACAGTTACGGAAAATAGAGCAACTGGTTAACCAGCATATTATGGGTAATGCGAACGTTAGCATGAACGAGATGGATATTGAATCCGCTAAATCCAAAGGTGCGATGGCGCTATTTGGTGAGAAATACGGTGATGTCGTTCGTGTGGTTGATATGGGTGATTTTTCGGTGGAACTTTGCGGTGGAACGCATGTCAAATCAGCCGGTGATATAGGACCTTTCCGTTTAGTTTCTGAAAATGGAATCGCCTCTGGGGTGCGTCGAATCGAAGCCATTACCGGTGATGCTGCGTGGCAGTCAATCTATGCGGACGAAGATCTCCTTAATTTTGTCGCAGAAACAATCAAAACTGATAAAAATCAGCTTGAAAGCAAAATCACGCAAGTGACGAGCGATTATAAGGCGCTAGAGAAAGAGCTTAAACATCTGCAGTCAAAACTGGCGGCCTCCCAAGGGGATGATCTTGCTAATCAAGTGGTTAAGTTTGGTGATATCAATATTTTAGCCGCGAAGATGGAGGGCGCTGACAGCACTGTTTTGCGCGATACTATGGACAGCCTAAAAGACAAGTTAGAACCTGCAATTATCGTATTGTCGGCTGTGGATGGCGATAAGGTGAGTATTGTGGCGGGGGTGAGTAAATCACTGACCAAACAGTATAAAGCCGGCGAATTGGTGAATTATGTGGCGCAACAAGTCGGTGGCAAGGGCGGTGGTCGTCCTGATTTAGCGCAAGCCGGTGGCAATAATCCAAGTCAGTTAACAGAGGCGTTAGCCTCTGTTAAGGCTTGGGTCGAGTCGAAGTAATCACTGCTGTCTTATTAAATAGCGAATAAGATGGGTCGTAAATTAATTTTAAGAAAAGTAATAGGCGCATGGCATTAATTGTTCAAAAATATGGTGGAACCTCAGTTGGAAATGTTGAGCGTATCCAAAATGTAGCCAAGAAAGTCGCGCAGTTTGTCGATAATGGTCATCAGGTGGTGGTGGTTTTGTCTGCAATGAGTGGTGAGACGAATCGTTTGACGATGATGGCAAAAGAGATGCAAGCGCGTCCTTGTAAGCGTGAAATGGATGTCCTACTCACCACTGGAGAGCAGGTTACAATCGCTTTGCTCAGTATGGCGTTGCAACAGAAGGGCTATCCCGCAATCTCATATACTGGGTGGCAAGCCCCAATTGTGACCGACGTGTCTCACTCCAAGGCACGTATTGAGAAGATTGACGGTCAGAAAATGCTTGATCAATTAGCCTTAGGTAAAGTTGTGGTGGTCGCAGGTTTTCAAGGCGTTACGGTGGATGGAGATATCACTACTCTAGGACGCGGTGGCTCTGATACCACCGCTGTGGCAATAGCTGCGGCCTTAAATGCTGATGAGTGCCAGATTTACACGGATGTTGATGGTGTTTATACCACAGACCCTCGTGTGGTGCCTGAAGCTAAGCGTCTCGACAAAATCACCTATGATGAGATGCTTGAGTTGGCCAGTCTGGGCGCCAAAGTGTTACAGATTCGTTCCGTTGAGTTTGCCAGTAAATATAAAGTCCCGTTACGTGTTTTATCCTCATTAAAAGATGGCGGTGGAACATTGATTACCTCTGAAGAAAATTTTAAGGATGCCGAGATGGAACAACCACTAATCTCAGGGATTGCGTTTAGTCGCGATGAAGCTAAATTAATGATTTTAGGTGTGCCAGATAAGCCGGGTGTGGCTTATCAGATTTTGGGTCCGATTGCCGATGCCAATATCGAGATCGATATGATTATTCAAAATCAGGGAAGGGACGGCACCACCGATTTTACCTTTACAATGAGTCGGCTTGATGCGGATTCTTCGCTGGAAATTTTGCAAAAAACGGCAAACCATTTAGGGGCACGTGAAGTAACAATGGATGACTCTATTGTGAAAATTTCGATGGTCGGTGTTGGCATGAAATCGCATGCGGGCATTGCCAGCACCATGTTCAAGACCCTAGCGGATAATGATATCAATATCCAGATGATTGGCACCACAGAAATTAAAATCTCTGTGGTGATTGATGAGTCTTACCTGGAAGTTGCCGTTCAGTCGCTACATGAAGCATTTGATTTAGATAAATAATCCATTCTGATGCAT
>JBNJEY010000060.1:0-7752 GCA_051746325.1 Pseudomonadota bacterium | reverse complement strand
GGCCCAACGCGACATGCTCGCGAAAACTACTTAAGGAATTTCGAAATGATTAAGATCACTGACAACATGCGTAAGTATTCTTCCAAAGTGGTGGATGGCGTCGAGACTGCGCCAGCACGCTCTATGCTTCGTGCAGTGGGTTTCACTGATGAAGACTTTAAAAAACCACAGATCGGCATCGCCTCGACCTGGGCCAATGTCACGCCATGTAACATGCACATTAACAAGCTCGCGGAAGAAGCCGAAAAAGGTGCCAATGCTGCTGGTGGCAAGGCAGTGATCTTCAACACGATCACGGTATCGGATGGTATCGCCAACGGCACCGAGGGTATGAAGTATTCTCTAGTGTCGCGAGAGGTCATCGCCGACTCCATTGAAACCGTGGTTGGCTGCGAAGGCTTCGATGGCCTGGTCGCCGTAGGTGGCTGCGACAAAAACATGCCCGGCTGCCTCATCGGTATGGCACGGTTGAACCGCCCAGCAATCTTTGTATATGGCGGCACCATCAAACCCGGTGCTGGCCATACCGATATTATCTCGGTTTTTGAGGCCGTGGGTCAGTACGCCAAAGGTGCAATGGACCTAATTGAACTCAAGCAGATCGAAGACACTGCTATTCCTGGCCCCGGTTCGTGCGGGGGTATGTATACTGCCAATACTATGGCTTCAGCCATCGAAGCCTTGGGTATGTCACTACCGGGCTCATCTGCGCAAGACGCAATCTCTTCAGATAAGGCTTCAGATTGCTTCCGCGCCGGCGAACAAGTAATGGAACTGCTCGCTCAGGATATCAAACCACGCGATATCATGACGCGCAAAGCCTTCGAAAACGCCATCCGCGTCATTATCGCACTGGCCGGTTCCACCAATAGTGTTTTACATTTACTCGCCATGGCCCATGCAGTGGACGTAGACCTAACCCTTAATGACTTTATCGAGATAGGTAAAACCACACCCGTGCTGGCCGATCTTCGTCCCAGTGGCCAGTATATGATGTCCGAATTAGTCGCCATCGGAGGCATCCAACCACTGATGAAGCGCTTGCTCGATGCTGGCCTGTTACACGGTGATGCGCTTACTGTCACCGGCAAAACACTCGCTGAAAATCTCGCCGATGTCGACGACTATCCGGCCGATCAAGATATCATTCGTCCATTCAGCAACCCGATCAAGAAGGACTCTCACTTAGTGGTATTGCACGGCAACTTATCGCCAACCGGTTCGGTGGCTAAGATCACAGGCAAGGAAGGTCTGCGCTTCGAAGGAGTCGCTCGTGTCTACCACAGTGAAGAAGCCGCGTTGGCTGGTATCCTCAATGGCGAAGTGACGGCTGGTGACGTCGTGGTAATCCGTTACGAAGGTCCAAAGGGTGGCCCTGGCATGCGTGAAATGCTTTCGCCAACGTCCGCAATTATCGGCAAAGGCCTGGGTAAAGACGTCGCGCTTATCACGGATGGTCGTTTCTCCGGTGGTTCGCATGGATTTGTGGTGGGTCACATCACACCAGAGGCCTTTGATGGTGGCCCGATTGCATTAGTGGAGAATGGTGACAGAATCACCATCGATGCTGAGACTCGAGAAATCTCCCTGGATATCAGTGACGCCGCGTTAGCCGAACGCCGTAAAAGCTGGAAACAACCTGCGCCGCACTACGCACGTGGAGTGTTGGCTAAATATGCAAAACTGGTGTCTAGCGCCTCTGAAGGGGCTGTCACCGATAAGTAATAATATGAGCGGCCACGATGAATAAACTGCATATTCGTTTAAGAGAGTTGCGCTCTAAATCATTATGGATTATCTTCGTTGTGTTAGTGAGCAAGCTCAACTTCGCCCTAAAGACGGGATACAATAGAAACAGGAACTGTTCGCAAAAACCGGAGATGCAAAGGCTAGAATATGCCTTTATGGTTCAGTTAAGGTAATCGAGGCTTTTCAGATTTTGAACAGTTTGGCGCATCAATGGGAGTTAAAACTCCATTTGGTCTTCCCCACGCCCGTGGGGGGTGTTTCTGACACCAGCATCACATTTATGTTGAATGTCAATTAACCTAGCCACTTGAGTGGGTTCTTTATTCGCTAATGGGTTAGCTTGTTTTTTTGCGGTAACTTTCTCCTTCAATCCGGCCAAGTCCACCCTGTTTTTTATTAATTCCAAGGAAATACTTTTAAGGTAAAGGTTGCGTCCGTAATCGATAAATGGCATGAAGCGTTTGGTCGATATCGATCAACTTGAGCTTTGATTCAATGTTAATTAGCCTCTTTGAGGCCACAGAATCAGCTATTCCTATTTTATCAATCACGTTATCTACAGCTTAAGAAACAACCTTTTATCTATCCATTTTTAAAGTCCTTAAACAATTGAACTAAAGGTAGAATTGTGAGGCTTCCCGTCTTATCGAAGGTATCAATCCAGAAGCTGTTTTCAATATTGTGAGTGCTTTCAAAACAAGTGTGGCCGTGTACGGTCACGCCTATACCCTTAATAGCTCTATTTTGCTTGGGCGCGCGCCGTGTACGAATAGTTTGTTCACGAATATCTCTATCAGCTAGCTGGGTCTTTAGGACCTCCCAATCATTAATATATCGAGGTAAGCCAGCATGACAAATACCGACTCGACCCTTTTCGGTTTCTACTTCGATAAGATAAGGTAGGTCTTTAAGCTGCTCGTAAAACCAGGCCTGGTCAGCATTGTTTAAATCAGCAAACCATTGTCCTTCGAGTTTCCGATGGATCTCTTGAGGAGTGTGATCACGATATCTAAACAGTTGAACTCTCTCATCATCAAACTGGTCGATAATGAATTGGTCATGATTGCCACGTACAGGCCAGAACCAATCCTCACTAATTAACTCAACGACCTCTTTATGTTGCTCACCTCGGTCAATTAAATCCCCCACTGAAAACAAGCGGTCATCACTAAAATTGAAACTAATATCATCTAGAGTTCTCATAAGAGCATCAAACTGGCCGTGGATATCGCCAACAACGAAGTCTTTGCCGTTTTTATTAATATCGAATACTTTAATCATCTAACCGCTCCAGTTTCTTCGTTGATTTAGTCAGCTAGGTTTATTGTGGTTTTTTATTTTTGATGAGATAAGTTTACCTGCTAAATATTTTATTTTCTATGCAGAAAGATGAATGCCGGAAAGTAAAAATCTGGAGTTGATACACTATATTAAGTTTCAATCAGCGGAGTTTTTCAAGGTTACTACAAATTAATATGTTTATTGGAAGGCCATTAATGGATCTTCTGAAGCCTCCACCTACTGTAGAAAAAGTGCGGCCTCAAATGAATTTATTTTTGGTGAGAAAATAAGTGGGACAGCAGTGGCTCTGACCCCTTTACTTTGCAAGTAAATCTACCTGCATCTCCATTAAAAATACTAATCATTAAATAGAAATTTAATTTATTCTAGGGTGGCTTTATTTGCGTTCTTATACTTAATAAAAGGTGCTTTATGCGATATTTTTTAATTTTCCTTACCAGTCTATTGATATCGGGCTGCGTTGAAGATTCTGAGCAAAAAATATCTGATTTAGAATCCTCTGGAGGCATTCCTTCACTAGACAGAAGTATTGGTATTTCTGGTCCTGACTCAGATAACAACGGTATCAGAGATGATATTGATTCTTATATCTCAAATAACTATTCCCCTAATCAGCAGAACTCTGCAAAACAAATGGCCCGTGCTTTTCAAAATATTCTAACCGTAGATCAATATGATGATAATGCATTGAATGAAGCCAGTACTGCTCAATTTAAGGCTCTTGTTTGTGCAGCAGAAATCTTTGAGCCTAATCGCGGCGACGGTTATAAAATGGCTGATACAATTGAATCCTTAACAACGAATACTAAAGAAAGATTATTAGCTTATCTTAATTACAATTCTGCTAGAAGCGGTAGCGTTTCCTCATACCCAGAAGGAGATACCTGTGAATAAAAAAGGTAGTGTTCAAAAATCTGTGTCATTAATTTATTATTAAAAATAAAAGGAATGACACATGACTACTTCATATTTCGATTTCAATAAAGCACTTGAACAATTACAAGCTGGTTACGGATTAACGGGCAAAGATGGCGTTCTAACACCTTTGATAAAACAACTTACCGAAGCTGCACTCAAAGCCGAAATCAACCAACATCTAGAGCAAGAGACCACTCAAAACCCGTGTTGCCCACTTACGAAACTGCACACCGCGTGGCGATTTAACCCGATAACTGACTGAGATAATCACATCAAGGTTAAAGTAATCAACTTGGTAGGTTTTTCCATCGTCGGCAGTATGTGCAAATTTTGCACATACTGAATTTCGTTCCAGCTCCCCTTCTTGAAAGAGGTTACGAATGTGTTTTGTAATAACCGAGCGTTCACGCCCAAACAATTCACATATCTGCGCCTGACTCAGCCACACCGTCTCACCATCCTTGAACGTGCTCATCCTCGGTTTTAAAAATCTCAATTGGATTTTTCATCATTTTCCTCATTAAAAACAACTAGGCCTTTATGCCCTTTGGGTATGGTGGTTTTAAGGATGCTTTTATCATTTAATACAAAACATTGAATAGCCCTCTAAAGGCTATTCAACTAATGACTACTTTACTAACTTAAAAAGAAGAGAATCTATCAATACCAATTAATGGCTTTGAGTCAGATCAATTACCTTTCATCAACCTCATTAATTAATCTGACTCTAGAATCGCTTTTAAGCACTTTTTAGCGATTATCTGTTAAGATTTTTTGAAAAAATAAAACATTTTAAATAATATGTTCTTGCCATTTCCATTGGTGGTTAAATTTATGAAGTTAGGTTTAAGTTATGATTATTGAACAACATCCACTCTTTGAGTCTCCTTTCATTAAAAGTTTTTTGAATGCATTTGAGTATTCAATGGTAAGCGTCTTAATAACGGATACACAAGCATCATATCCTAGGTATCGTTTTTTGTACGTCAACCAAGCCTTTAAAGATCAAACGGGTTACCAAGAAGAGGACTTATTCCACAAAAGCCCCAAAATATTGCAAGGCGAAAAAACCGATTCCAAAACCATCAAAAAGCTTGATGTTAATCTTGCCCAAAACGAGATTTTTATTGGACAAACCGTCAACTATAGGAAAAATGGATCTGAGTACATTGTTCGTTGGTGTATTAATCCTCTCCAAGACCAATCAAACAAAATCATTGCTTATATTTCTTTTCAAATAGAAATGACCGAATACGTTCAAACAAAAGATGAGGCTTTTTTTTTAGCAGAAGCCCTCAACCAGTCTTCTGGTGCGGCTCAAATTACCGATTTGCAAGGAAAAATCCTCTATGCCAACAATGCTTTCAGTGAGATGACTGGGTATACGTTAGAGGAAATTAAAGGTCGCAATCCCCGGATGCTTTCATCGGGAAATATGGATGATGTTTTTTATAAAAGAATGTGGGAAACGCTCATGCGCAACCAGCCCTTCAATGGCGTTTTTATAAACCGTCATAAAAATGGCCATGAATATTTTCAAGAACAAACTATTTCTCCTATTATGGATGAGAATCAACGCCCTATGTTTTTTCTAGCCATCTCTAAAGATAACTCGGCTGATGTACAAAAAACGAGTATTCTAGAATTTAAAGCTTATCATGATCCTTTAACGCGCTTATTCAATCGTACTAAATTCAATGAAGTCATGATTGCTAAGCAAAGAGATTTCAAAGAAAATCATATTGTTTATAGCGTTATTTTGGGAGACATCGATAACTTTAAACCACTCAATGATTATCATGGGCATGATATTGGTGATATTGCATTGTTTAATGTTGCCCAGTGTTTAAAAAAGAATCTACGAAAACAAGATCAAATATTTCGTTGGGGTGGTGAAGAATTTATAGTTGTAGTTGATGTATCTCTACAAGACAGCTTAATCGTCGCTGAGAACCTCCGAAAAGCGGTAGACGAGCTTAGCATTGAGGGTCATCCCGAATTAAAACTAGCCATGAGTTTTGGAGTCACTCAATTCCAGTTAAATGATAGTCAAGAAACTCTTTTTAAACGGGTTGATGAAGCTTTATATCTAGCAAAATCAAAAGGCAAAAATCAAGTAGTTTCCAAGACTGAAAACTGATTATTTTGGCTTCAAACGTTCTGATAGTTTTAACTTGATTGGATCTTTGGATTGTCAGTTATTGTACGTAGACACAGAAGGGGGCTTGTGTATGAGGAAGTTTAACCCTGTAAATTAGATTGTTTATAGGGAGCTTTTTAAACACTCTGATTAGGCTGAACAAATCGGACAATAAAATGCCACACAATTGTGGCATTTTATTGGATGAGTGACGCTTGCGCTTTACAAGCTCGATTCAATTTTTAAATAGGTACGGCTTAAGTTTTGTGGGTGCCATGAATCATAGTGGTCAAGGTGCTTAAATTCTGGCCAGTTACGATTGTCTGAAACGGCTTTATCGACTCCCTCCATATCCTCAGCAGCAGAGCTGAGTGATGAGATCAGTTTTTTTAAATAGTTGCCTGTATCGGCATCAGCTTTCTCCCAATCAGCCACTTGTCCATGACCAGGCACAATCTGTTTGGCGGGTAGTTGACGCATTGCTTGGTATGCTTTATTCCATGTGATCGTATTTGACCAAGGGTGCACACCTAACATACGGTCAATATAGACAATGTCGCCCGTGAATAAAACCTGTTGTTTAGGCAACCATAAAACCGAATCACCCACAAAGTGTGCATCACCGTAAAAGTTTAAATGCATTTCAACACCGCCAATGACCAATTTATTTTTGGTGTTTCTTAGTTCAATATCTGCGGTTTTTAGTTGGGTATCTTTAATTTGAGGCACTTTTTTGGTCATGCTGTCCACTTGATTGGCAAACATGGCTTTTTGAGTTTTAACACTTTTCTCATAAGCATAAATTTTGGCGCCTTTGCTTGAAAAATAATGATTCCCTAGCCAACGGTGGTCTTGGCTACCAATATTGATAACGGCAACGATAGGCTGATTCTTAACAGTCATAATCGCTTGTTCGAGCTTTTTAGCACCTTCGTCACCTGAGCCAGAGTCGACTAGAACCCAACCCTCGGAGGTATCAATAAAGCCAATATTATTGTTTAAGCCAAAGTTTTCAGGCGTACGATCCGTGGTTGGACCTATGTAGGCATAGACGCCATCAGCCACTTTTTGTGCCTTAAACTCTAAGGCGGAAGCGGTGGTTGTGATTAAAGTTAAAGAAAATAAAGCAATGATTTTACCGATTGCTTTGAATGTTTTTGAATGCAACATAATCGTATCCTAAAGTGATTAAAATGGGTTATGACAACCGGCTTGACCGTTGTCTGGTTTACGCGTTTATGCAACGCCTGATAATTTTTAAAGTTCTACTTTATTTTGACTGTCTTATCTACACAATTGAAAATGTAAAACTTTTTTTAAAGATATAGCCATTGCCATCGGCTAGGTGTGCCATGTGGATAGAGGCCCATTCAACAAAAAACAGCTCGTCTAGTACCATTGAAATCAGATAATTATTGCAACCACTCACTCACTACTTTTTTGGAAGGGATGCCGCCAGCGTGAACGACTTGGTCGTTAATCACCACACCTGGGGTGCTCATAATACCGTAAGCGGCGATTTCAGCAATATCTTCCACCTTAATGACCTCTACGGCTACACCCAATTCATCGGCCGTGGCCTGAATCAGTTTGACGGTGCTATTGCAGTTGGCGCAGCCGGTGCCGAGTACTTTAATTTGCAG
>JBNJEY010000059.1:0-8157 GCA_051746325.1 Pseudomonadota bacterium | reverse complement strand
CAACCGAGAGTACGTACTTATGACAAATACCCCCTTTCTTTCTAGCGCCTTGGGTGCAATTTTATTAGCCAGCCTCTCCCCACAAGCGACGGCATCGCAACAGATTACGCTGGGTGCGTGGTATAACTACGCCAATGCAAACGACAATCTGACAGGCAACGATACCACCAAAAACGGCGAATTTGGCGATGGTGCCCTTATTTTTTATGCTGACGGTGCGGCTGAAAAAGACCAGGGGAATTGGTCTTATTCGGCCGAGTTACGCGTGGGGCCAGGTTCGTTTACCGATACGGTCAATAACTCGACGAATCTTGAAGTGTCACTTCACAAAGCCTGGGTGGGGTTTGATTTTAAAGAGAACTACAAACTCATTATTGGTAAAAGCCAAGTGCCCTTTGGCTGGAAAACCACCAACTTTTGGCCCGGAGACATGTTTCTGGCAGGCTATGGCGACCAGATGGATGTAGGGATAAAGTTAGAGGCTCATAAAGGAGCGCTAAATTATAATTTAGCCTATTACCATCAAGACGATTGGTGGGCCACCAGTACCGATACCGTTGATGACAATAAACACTGGGGGTCGTCGACCACCTACACTAAGAGCAACACTTTTGTATTGGATTTAAACCAAGAGATTATGCCCAACCATACCTTTGGGGTCTCATTGCAAACCGGCCAGTTAAAGGATTTAACCACCGAGCGCTCTGCTAGTTTAAACCCCATTGATGACACACGTGAAACGGATGGCGATCACTCTGCTGGGGTGTTGTATTATAAAGGCCAGTTTGGCCCAACTTTTGTTAATGCGGAGGTGATTAAAACTCAGCGTAACCTGCCAAGCGATTTAGTCGCGTCCGATGACCTGGTCTCAAAGATTGAAACCATGCGTTATGCATTTGAAATAGGTCGCAGCGTTGGCAAATGGACTTACTACTTAGATGCCACCTGGGCCGACACAACCACCAAAGGCAACGACAATGACCTGATTTCCGCCTATTCACCTGGGGTTCGATACGATTATGGCCCAGGATGGATTTATGCCGAATATTTAACTCAAAATGGTTATATTGACCGTTATGGCGATGTAGCGGCCGATGATTACGAGTTTAGCGCACTCTATCTCTCAATTGACTGGTACTACTAGGGCTCAGCCCATATTGCGATTGTCTAATCAGGTTGACTGGGTGAGATTGAAAAAATCAATTTCATCCAGTTTTCACAAATAACGATCCATTTTTTGACCACCGCCCAATGATAGTTTAACGAATGACCGTTTAACCAAAACGGTTTAACCCAATCAGAAGTAACTTCTGCAGAAAGGTAGAAAAAAATGAGTGAAACGCAAGAAAAAAGTCCCGCCAAACTCAATCCGCCGGTGTTTTACAGCGCCTCCGCGATTATTGTATTACTCCTGATCTATGCCGCCATGTGGCCCAGTCATGCCGAGAGCACCTTTAACAATCTGCAGACGCTCTTAGTTGACAACTTCGGCTGGTTTTACATTTTGACGGTGGCCATTATTTTAATTACCGTTACCTTTTTAGGGCTTTCGCGCTACGGCGAGATTAAGCTTGGACCAGATCACTCCTCACCGGACTATTCAAATCTAACTTGGTTCTCTATGCTGTTTTCGGCCGGCATGGGGATTGGCCTGATGTTTTTTGGTGTTGCCGAACCGGTCATGCACTATCTTGCACCGCCGGTGGCCGTGCAAGGCACCGTTGAAGCGGCCCGTGAGGCAATGCGCATTACCTTCTTTCACTGGGGCTTACACGCCTGGTCCATCTACGCCATTGTGGCACTTATTTTGGCCTTTTTTAGTTATCGCCACGGTTTGCCTTTAACCATGCGCTCGGCACTCTATCCTATTATTGGCGAAAGAATCTATGGCCCTATTGGCCATACGGTGGATGTATTTGCGGTGATTGGAACCGTTTTTGGTATCGCCACCTCGCTGGGCTATGGCGTATTGCAAATGAACACCGGTTTAAACTACTTGTTTGGCGTGCCGATAGATGCTGTTTCGCAGGCACTGTTGATTTCGGCCGTGACCGCTTTAGCAGCCGTCTCTATCGCTACCGGTCTGGACAAAGGGATTCGTCGCTTATCCGAGCTTAATATGAGCTTAGCGGTGTTACTGACGTTGTTGGTGTTGATTTTAGGACCCACTGTGTTTTTATTGCAAGCCTTAATACAAAATGCCGGTGCGTATGTTTCGGATATTGTGCGCGTGACCTTCAATTTATACGCTTATGAAAAAACCGACTGGATTGGTGGCTGGACCATTTTCTACTGGGCTTGGTGGCTCGCTTGGGCCCCATTTGTGGGCTTGTTTATTGCCCGTGTATCACGTGGGCGCAGTATCCGCCAATTTGTAACTGGGGTGCTGTTTGTACCAGTCGGCTTTAGTATGATGTGGTTCACCTTTTTTGGTAACTCAGCGATTGATATGATGCTCAACCAGTCAATGACCAGCATTGGCGAGGCTGTCTCTAACGATGTGGCGATTGCTCTGTTTGTGTTCTTAGGCCAATTTCCATTCGGTGAAGTCTTGTCGTTTATTGCCATTATTATGGTCGTGATCTTTTTTGTGACCTCCGCCGATTCCGGTGCCTTGGTGGTTAATATGCTCTGCTCTAACGGGCGCGACGATACGCCTATGTGGCAGCGTATGTACTGGGTAGTAGGTGTAGGGCTGATTGCTATTATTCTGTTATTAGCTGGTGGCTTGGGTGCTTTGCAAACCATGACCATTGCCAGTGCCATGCCATTTTCAGTGGTATTGCTATTGGCCACCTATGGCTTGATTAAGGCATTGCGAGTCGACATTGCCAAACGTGACAGCTTGCTGGTCAATGTCTCCCCTTTAACGGGCAATCTCGACAGCAGTTGGAAAGAGCGCCTGCATAATATTGTCGATTACCCTAGCCAGTCTGCCGTGAGTCGTTATATTGAGAACATTGCCAGACCCGCCTGTCAAGAGGTCGCCGAAGAGTTGCGCGCCCAAGATTTGGAGGTTGATGTTGAAAATCAACTCGATCGTGTACGTTTAGTAGTGCGTCATGGCGAAGAGGTCGACTTTATTTATGAAATTCGCAGTCGCTCTCATTTGCGTCCAGAATTTTCACAAACCGAACTGCCCTCCGATGAAATGGATGAAAGCGCCCATTATTACCGTGCCGAAATCCATTTGCGAGAAGGCGGACAAGACTACGATGTCATGGGCTGGTCAAAAACCGCCATTATCAACGATATTATTGACCACTATCACAAACATATGCACTTTTTACACGTGTTGCGATAGACTAAATACACAAAATCACGTAATAAAATCATTAAAAAACCCGCTTTATGCGGGTTTTTTAATATTTAGTTATCAGGCCAGCTCACTCTTAAATAAAGGGGTAGCTCCCTTCCCCCTGATCCAATGAACAATAAGCACAAATAAGGATTTCATATTCCTACTCTTAATCTTAATTAAACAATAGTCCTTTTAGGGCTAGGCTGTTAATGAACGGCGCACATAAATGAGCGCTATAAGCAAAAGCAAGATCACGAGCCATCCCACAATATATACGACCTTCGCACGTTTGGCTTTCTCTTTCTCCTGCCAGCGAAATGGATGAATCCTCTTGATATCGAAAACAATCTTGCTGGCCAAATTGACACATACCACGTT
Organism: Pseudomonadota bacterium; assembly: GCA_051746325.1. Classification (GTDB taxonomy): domain Bacteria; phylum Pseudomonadota; class Gammaproteobacteria; order Thiomicrospirales; family Thiomicrospiraceae; genus Thiomicrorhabdus. The sequence goes on along the minus strand of JBNJEY010000059.1, from coordinate 4,478 downwards.
CACTACCAGCAGTAATCCAGCACCCGTCGCGAGTCCGATATTTCCAGACCCCAGCATCAGTCCCAGTGCGGCTGCCGGTGGAAGTAACGCTACGGCGACCATTACACCTACCAGTACGCTTGACAAACCCGTTGTCAGGGATAGTGCCGCAGCAGCACCCGATGCCAGTGCCAGAGTGACGGAGTCGAGGCCAACCGTGGTGCGCAATATAAGTTCATGGTTCGTTAGGTCAAAAGACCAAAACACCCCCAAACCAGCAGGCACGGCTATGGCTAGCAGTATTCCAGCCACGAGGGTTTGCACAGATTTTCGAATCAGGGATAGGTCACCCATTGCCGTCCCAAGACTTAATGCAAGATTTGGCCCCAGCAACGGTGCAATCACCATCGCGCCGATCACGACAGCGACATTGTTTGTAATAAGACCTATTGCAGCCACCAGCGACGATAATATGACCAATACAACAAAATTAACGTCAAGCTGTACCCCTTTCTCAACCCCTTCATAGAGCGCTTCTCGCGCTTCGGTCGCAGCATGCTCTTCTTTGCGTTCATCTTTGTCAGGTTTAGGCAGCGACAGCTCTACGGGGAGAACCACAATGTGGCTGGCTTGCTGTGCGTCCAAGAGATTCTGCAGAGCATCCAGTACCAACTGAAGCTTGTCATCGCTTACCAACATTCGCATTGGCTGCATGCCGTCCTCTTCGCTGACGCCAAACCGAAAATCTTGCACCCCCTCATTTTGAGCGATCTCCAAAACGCTGTCTGCACTGCCTACCTCGGCGATTATTTCGACATACTTCATAAGTATGATGTCCTTGTATGTATAGCGCTAGTGTGTGCAATAGCCGGATTAACGACATCCTTTCTCTTGTTCGCCACTTTTAGCCAAAAAATATAAAAAATTTTGGATCAGGCAATGGATCAACAACAGAACATCTATGCGCAACACGGATTTTGACAAGCTAACCGCCGCAAATTTACTCAATTTACAGCGACTGAAATTTCCCAGCAACCTTTCAAAAACCGCATTATTAAGGCTAAAAAACCCGCATAAAGCGGGTTCTTTATTTTAAATATCTACCAGGCCTGGTAGGTTTTAAAAAGAGTAGGTGCATGAATTTCTAAATTTAAGAATAACACTCATTCCATACCCACTCTATCCTATGAGCGCTCATGTAGGGAGACGCTACCCTTTAATGGGTAACGTCTCCTTTTCCAGTTCCTCAGAATCGAGCCTAACGTTGTGACGCTTCAATTAAAGCGCGGGCGCGTTCAACTTTATCGATGCAGTTTGGATATTTTTCAAATTGTTGTTGGACTTTTGCAGCACCCAACAGGCTAGCGGCTTTGGCGTATTCTACCGTTCCATCAAAGCCGTTGGCCTTGGCAAAATCGAGTTCTTTATAGGCCGTTTCCAGACCATTGTCGCATTGCATTGCTAGCGAACTGTTGGGGTTGTTGGCACAACCGACCATTAATAACATAAAAAGGCTTACTAAAACTATTTTTGCGCGCATATTAAATACCTCAATGTAATTTAATTTTGATACATTTTAATGTACATTTTAATTCTAGCCCACTTATACAAAATAAGCAATTAGTCTTACTTAACTGCACAGTACAGCAGGTTTTCCCTGAAAAACAATCAGGCCTGGTTACATTAATTTGATTGATTTTCAAGACAGTATCTGACCCCAATTATTAGGACGATTTTTAATTACATTATTAGGCGGTGTGCTTGGCGACAGATTCTGATAGCTTCGATAACATTTCACTGTCAATACCTCCTAGCTTCGGTATAGCATCCATAGGAACCCAATGAAGTTCGAAAACGATTGGAGCTGCCCCATCATGTGGATCTGATTCAGTATGCCTCCACCTTTGGGGTGTCGAATCTCCCGCCTCTAAATGAAAGAACCAAGCTTTGATGACCTCATCTCTCCCAATAGCCCGCAAATCCCTATTGAATGAACCCAAAAAAGAAACGATCTTTAGGTCGATGAGACCGGTTTCCTCTTCAGCTTCACGCAGTGCAGCTTCTTCTGGAGATTCACCAGGCTCAATCGTCCCACCAGGTATTTGAGGTTCAAGATAGGAGTGATCCACGTAATCAAGGACAAGAAGCTTTGATTCCTGAGTGATATATGTAAATACACGATTACGCATCGAATTTATATTTGTCACTATTAAGCGACAAATATCCTGGCCGGTTGATCTGATAAAGTGCCGCACATCTATTTACGCCCAAGTTGAATTGTCTTGCTAGGCATTGTCTATTTATGTGCAATAGCTTTTTCGGTAAATAAATACTCCTTTAACTCTTTATCCATAGCGGGATCTTGTCTTCTTATCCACTCTAAAAGCATTGCAGTATGTTCTTTTTCTTCATCTCGATTGTGTGCAAGTATTGCTCTTAGCTCATCATCTTTACAGACATCAACTCTTTGGTTATACGAATCAACCGCTTCTAACTCCTCAATTAATGAGATTATTGCTCGATGCATATCTTGTGTTTCATCAGTTAATTCAGAAATTGGCTCTTGATAACCTTTATTTGACATTATCTTCTCCAGTTCAATATCTATTTTTATTCACCTAACAGGCCGGGGTAACTATAGCTAAATATCCTAAACTCGTTAGACTACGTATGTCAATAATCTCTTAAGTCAGGTTTTTATACTATAATTTTGAGTTGAAATCTTCTAAAAACGCATGCTATTAATATCTACCAGGCCTGGTAGAAATATAAAACCTAAGCTAAAACAAACAATAAAAAACCCACTGAAGAGCGGGTTTTTATTGATTTGACCTTACTCAGATCCAATTATTCAGAATAACTCCCACCAACAAAAAAGGACTCTACCTCTTTGATCTGGAGTAGTTGTTATCTGTTTCTGCTTAATCATCAATTTAAGTATGACAATCAGAGCGGCACAACCTTGTTTGCAGACGGTCCCTTCTGACCTTGCCCAACCTCAAATTCTACTTTCTGACCTTCATCAAGTGTTGCGTAACCGCCACCGCTCTGTATTTCAGAATGGTGTACGAATAGGTCTTTACCTCCATCATCTGGAGTGATAAAGCCAAAACCTTTGCTTGCGTCGAACCACTTTACTGTACCTGTACTCATTTCACTTCTTCCTATCTTGGTTAGAATTTAATTTATTTTTTAACTCAAATTAATATCGATAAATGCCGATTTCACTCTCTTCACATAACGACAATGAGACATATGGAATAACTATTAAATCTCGTGTTTTTGATGTGGTTCGTGAACCTATTAATATTAAGTATTATAGTACACCATATAAGAACAGTTACGCACTAAAAATTAACCATATTATTTTATTTCACAATGAAGCCGCCTTAAGGATATGAACAAATCTGGGATAGAGCTTTTCTTACCCATTTGGCGATTGCATCCTTTATCCAAAAAAATACGATAATAAAATCAATAAAAACCCGTTGAAGAGCGGCTTATTTTTGATTTGACCAAGCATGGTTGTCAACACTCGTTTTAATTTGATCCCCCTTTATTTAATCGCTTAATCGATTCTAATTGACTGTATCCTCCTTGAAAAAAAACCACTATCCCCTTATTGAAAAATATAGGTTCTAATTAAGACATTAACCCTTTTATCTAGGGGTTAGACGATCTATTGTTCTTGAATAGGAGAGTATTAATGGATACGAAATCTATATGGATGACGATTCGTTCAGAGTGGTCTGCGATGAATGTATTTGAGAGATTTGAGCAAATTATTGCGCTGATATTGGGGCTTTTTATCTCCCTTGTCATTATCATCTCTTTGCTTCATCTGATGCAGTCAGTTCTGCCGCTTTTACTCAATGGGGGTTTTGACCCATTAGAGCCCCAGGATTTTTATAAACTGTTTGGCATGATTATGACGGTATTGATTGCGATGGAGTTTAAACACTCAATTATTCGCGTAGCCTTACGCAAGGAAAGCATTGTTCAAGTCAAAACAGTCATCTTGATTGCATTACTTGCTTTGGGTCGAAAGTTTATTATCCTGGATACGACTCAAACGGATGCGTCGACCATTGCTGCACTTTCCCTTGGAGTGCTGGCGTTAGGGATTGTGTATTGGTTAATGCGCGAACGAGATGACAGCAATCTGGATTGAACTCAAAAGAAAATGAGAAGATAAAGCAGAAACCTGACCCTCTGTATGAAATCGTGACTTCATACAGAGGGCTTGTGTGGGAGACCTTAAACGTCAAAGGGTAACATCCCCTTGTTCGAGGACTTAACTTAATAGCATTGACTCCGACCTCCATTATTGTCTACGTCTCTGAGGTTTACCTCGACGTCGGGGATTAGGCTGAGGTTTAGAATCTGGCTCAAAATTTCCGTACTCGTCATCATCAAATTTGCTTATTGGAGCCTTTTCAGTAGGCATAAAGCCACGGAGAATCTTACGCTCAAGCTGAAACCCAATGACCTCCTCAATA
>JBNJEY010000058.1:0-8491 GCA_051746325.1 Pseudomonadota bacterium | reverse complement strand
ACCACCGGTTCAGTGGTAGCTTCTGGGGAGAGATTATTTGGCTCATCCATTTGGTCGGCTACCCTTTCAGTTAGAATCACTTTACTGTCAGCTGGCATAGCGCCCTCCAGCTGATGCTTGACTCTCTGCTTGCTCCGCCTTCAGAGCCGTTATCGGTTCATCCGCCATAATCACAAAAGGATCGACTCCAGCTTGTTGAAGATAACGATGCAAACGTTGATGATAACTTTTTGACCAGGCCTGGTAGTTTACACGTTGCGACTCGGTTGTGAGCCGATGGATCTGTTGATTGGTAATAGATTGCAGTTGCAAACCCTCTACATTAGGCAGTTCAAGTTCAACACGGTCTTTTATAATAATCGCTTTCAAGAGAGCGCTTTGCTGGAGTGCTGTCAGAATCTCGGTGGTTTTTTGATTTGCATCATGAAAGTCGCTAATGAGTACCAATCGAGAACCCGGCTGTAGCTGTTGTTTTAAGGCCAGTAAAACATCATTAATATGCGGTTCATTTCTGACCTCTTGGGCAGACAGTGGCGGGCAGGCGACGGCGAAACTCTCCATTAAATGGGAGTATGTGCCTCGACCTTCAAAACAGGGTGTTAAGGTCAACGACTCTGCTAAACGCGCACCCACCACCGGAATATTGGCCTGTTGCGCCAACCAGGCAAAATAGCCAGCAACGCGCGCCGCTTGCGTGGCTTTTAAACGCACTCGCGTCCCAAAACGCATACTTTGTCGGTGATCAACCAAAATCACCCAACTCTCCTGGCGCTCTTCTTGATACAACTTAGTATAGACTTGGCCCGTTTTTGCCATTAACCGCCAGTTAATGCGTCGAATCTCATCACCCGTCTCATATGGACGACTCTCTTCATACTCCAACCCTGCGCCCATAAAAGGACTGCTCTGTTCACCTTGGCGAAGTGCTTCACTGAGCTTTGGATTTTTATTCACAGGCTGGATAATCAAAGCCAACTCATCCGCAAGCGCCACCATCTCGGCTTGTGATAATAGTGGCTGAACCGTGTGGGCTTCAAGACCTTTTAACAAACCGTTCGAACGCAACCAAATAGGCAGCGCCTGCCTAAATTGGTGAAACAGATTTTGCGATAAAGAGAGCAATGACAAATTAAAAAACCTTTAACGGAGTTGCAACAAGATGGTCTTATAAAAAAAAAGGCTTCAAGGCAGAGCTATTCATTCGATTGCGTTAAAGGGACAGCCACTAAATCGACAATTTTTTTAATAATAGAGTTGGCTGTCCACTGTTGTGCGCGTCCACTAAAGCTAATAATTAAACGGTGGCGTAATACATCGGGTAACAACTGCAATGCATCATCTGGCGTCACAAAATCACGTCCCTGTAACCAAGCGTAAGCGCTGGCAGCATGCAACAAGGCAATTGACGCTCGGGGAGAGGCTCCGACTTCAATAATACCTTCTAGAGAAGCGTCTAACTGGCCCAATTTGCGGGTAGCGGCAACTAATGCCACCATATAACGTTCGACGGGTTCCGAGACATAAAGCTCCGCCACCTGACGGCGTGCATGAATCACATTTTCAGGCATCAGAAAGTCACTCATTATTTCTTTATCACTCCCAAAATGATGAGAGCGGTCACGGCGTAAAATTTCGAGCTCTTCATCTTCTGTAGGATATTCCAACTCCAGATGTAACATAAAACGATCTAATTGCGCTTCTGGCAACGGATAGGTGCCGCTCTGTTCTAACGGATTCTGCGTGGCCATGACTAAAAACAACTCTGGTAATGGGCGCGTTTGCCCGCCTGCCGTCACCTGTTTTTCAGCCATCGCTTCTAGTAATGCCGACTGTACCTTAGGTGGGGCGCGGTTAATCTCATCCGCTAAAACAATCTCATTAAAAATAGGCCCTTTGACGAAACTCAACGCCCCGGTGTTCACATCCAACACCTCAGAACCCATGACATCTCCAGGCATTAAATCTGGGGTAAACTGGATCCGCTGAAAACTGGCATGCACGCCATTCGCCAAGGTTTTAACCGCCGTGGTTTTCGCCAGGCCTGGCGGCCCTTCTAGCAAGACATGGCCGCCAGTAAGCAGGGCGATTATCATCTTATCGAGCAAGGCTTCCTGGCCGACAATAACGGTTTGTAGGTACTTTTTTAAGGCTTGAAATTCTGCTTGTGTAGACACTCGTTTTTTCCTATTTTCTGCTTATGCTTTTTTGCTAATAAACTCGGTCATGGCTTTTCAAGAAAAGTGTAAATCAAAGTGCTATCAGGCCATTTTATTAGCCTTTTAACCGAACCATCTTAACAGAGCATTAAAGCAATTTACGATACTATTTTTGATTCAGAGCCCTGGTCGGCAAGCCAATCACCCCCAAAAAAACCAAACCTTCGCGAGCTCACTTCGTCGAGTCAGCGACCAATTCAACTAATTGGTTGAATAGTCAAATTTAAAGCCTTATAATCAAATTGTCAATACCAAGGTCTCATATAAATAAGGAAGTTACCATGTTATTCAAAAACTCAAAAATAGTTGTACTCAGCTTTGCTTTGTTAGCTGGAATTTTATCTCTCTCAACACAGGTCGCTCAAGCCAAAGAGGTCAAGAGTAGCTATGACGGTTTGACCGTAAATGCCAATGTAATACTTGCCGAAGGCAAAACTTTAGCGGATGAAGTGGTATTACTCCTCCATGGCACCACCACTCATAATGACCGCGAAACCTATAAAAGCATTCAAAAATTATTGGCTAAAAACGGCATTAGCTCGGTTGCACCTAACCTCAGTTTAGATATCAATGATCGACATGGTGAAGTCGACTGTTCAGTTTTGCAAACTCATACTCATGATGATGCGATGGATGAGATTGATTTTTGGGTTAATTGGCTTGCCGACCAGGGCGCTGAATCAGTTACTTTAATGGGACACTCTCGCGGGGCCAATCAAATCGCTTGGTACAGTATAGAACAGGAGAGTGATTTGGTTAAAAAGGTCATTTTAGTTGCACCGCAAACTTGGTCAAAAGCGGCAGAACACAGCAATTATGAGAAAAAATACAATGTGCCTTTACAGCCACTATTAGACAAAGCTGAAAAATTAGTGAAAGCCGGTAAAGGCGACACAGTACTGAAAAATATTGATTTTATCTACTGTCAAGACACCAATGCAACGGCCGAAGCATTTGTTAGTTATTACCGAGATGATGCGCGTATGGATACACCAACGCTGCTTAAAAAAGCCACTAAACCGACTTTAGTCATTATCGGTTCAGCCGATACAGTGGTTGCCGATTTAACTGAAAAAATGGAAACAGTCAACAATCCCTTGGTCAATAGTGTGATTATTGAAGATGCAAATCACTTCTTTTTAGATTTCTATTCTGAAGATTTAGTTGATCAAGCGGTCGACTTTATCCAATCATAATTGAACCAAAAGGCCTATAAGGCAAAGGGGCAGTGAGTGGATCTATGCGAAACAAATTTAAAGCAATGTTTATTTGAACAGCTTGCCCAAATTGGAAAATCCCTGGGGCACTCGAATCGACTCTTGATTTTAGATGTGTTAGCGCAAGGTGCTTATCAGGTTGACACCCTCAGCTTAAAGCTGGACTTGAGTGTTGCAAATGTCTCTAAACATTTGCAACACTTAAAACAAGCAGGTCTAGTCTTAAGTGAAGTGCAAGGCACGCAACGGATTTATCAACTCAGCGATAAAGCCATTGTGCCTTTAATCCAAATCATGCGCCAAATTGCCGAAAATCAAATGGCCGAGGTGGCCTCACTGCTCAGTGAAAAACTTCACCCTCGCGCGCCCTTAATGCCTTTTAATCCTAAAGAACTTAAGCAAGCAGTCAAAGAAAACAAAGTGACCCTGCTGGATGTCCGTCCGACCGATGAGTATCAAGCAGGGCATATTGACGGCGCAATTAACCTACCCATTGAATCCTTAACCCTCTCTTTACCCGATTTTTCGCACCCAAAACCGATTGTAGTCTACTGTCGTGGCCCCTACTGTTTATGGTCTTACGAAGCAGTTGAAGCCCTTCAAGCCAAGGGCCTTTTCGCCTCTCGAATGCCCGAAGGCTATCCTGAATGGGCGCTATTGCAACCTTAAAGTCTTAAATCTGCCTTAAAGCCATTGTCCAAGCGGATGATCCCTGGTGCGCTATTCTATTCTTGCTCTTATCTGTCATTTTCTGCCCAAAATAATTGCAAACCCACGCTACTTGCTTACAATTAAGAGATCAATAAAAATGGACTCAAAATGGTGTACACAATGCGTTTTAAAGTGGTTTTCTATGGCTTTTTGGGGTTATTTATCACCTCTGGACTCACCCCCGCGATTTCGGCTGAAAAGCCGCCAATATCGGTCATTGCTTACCAAGTGCAACAAGTCGCCCAACCACAACGCATTCAAGCCTTGGGCAGTTTACAGGCAAACCAAGCAGTACAAATTGCTGCCAATGTGACCGAAGCCATTCAGGCGATTCACTTTAAAGACGGTCAAAATGTTCGTAAAAACCAGTTATTAGTTGAGCTAAATAACCTTGAAGAACTGGCACGATTGGCAGAAGCAGAAGCCTTAGCCGATGAAGCTAAATTACAGTATCAAAGGGTCAAAGACGTTTTAGGTCGTGGCTCGGTGACACAATCATTGGTCGATGAAAAATACAGTATTTGGCAAACCGCCATCGCCAATCGCAAGATCATACAAGCGCAGTTAGCTGACCGAAGAATTGTCGCCCCTTTTGCAGGACAACTGGGCTTTAGCGCAGTATCGGTGGGGGCTTTAGTGACCCCTTCGGCGCCTATTGTAAGCTTAGATGATAACCGTATTATGAAGCTGAACCTATTTGTCGCAGTCGATTTTTTGTTGGCTCTAAACATTGGTCAAACCGTTACAGTGCGTAGCATGGCTTTTCCTGATCGTGACTTTAAGGGACAAATAACCGCAATATCTCCCCGTTTAGAACAAAACCTGCGCATGATTAAGTTAATTGCACTGATTGACAACCCAGAGCAACAGCTAAAAAGTAATATGATGGTTGACGTCCAAATTGACTTACCCGCCAAACCCCAATTAACGGTTCCCAATACTGCTTTATTAATGTTGGGCGACAACCAGTATATTTATCGCTTAAACGCCACTGAAAACCAAGGTTATCAAGCGGAAAAAATTGAGGTGCAAACGGGTCAAATTGGTGAAACCTATACTGAGATTACCCACGGGTTAAATGCCGATGATTTAGTGGTTAGCCAAGGGGTCATGCGCGTCAAACCTAACGCTAGGATACACATTAAAGCTTTACAAAATCAGGCGACTCAAGAGCAGTTATTAAAACCGCGCGACACTTCACAATCGCCTAACAAACCGCTGATTGCTCTACCAGAAGGTGGCTAACCATGTGGCTATCTGATACCGCTGTCAAACGACCTATCCTCGCAACCGTTGCCTCTTTACTGCTTTTGGCCTTTGGTCTGATGGCTTTCGACCGTATGAGTTTGCGTGAATATCCCAATATTGATGCGCCCATTATTACCATCGACACCAGTTACCTAGGAGCCTCAGCAGAGGTGGTGGAAAGTCGCATCACTAAATTAATTGAAAACCGAGTATCAGGTGTACCAGGGATTCTCTTTATTGAGTCGAGCTCGAGTGATGGTCGCTCAAATATTAAAATCGAATTTTCGATTGAGCGTGACATAGATGATGCCGCCAATGACATTCGCGATCGGATTTCGCGTATTCAAGATAACTTACCCGAACAGGCCTCCCCGCCTGAAGTTGAAAAAGTCGACGGAGATGAGAGCGCCATTCTTTGGTTTAACCTGAACAGTGACCAGATGAGTGTGCCGCAACTCACCGATTATGCCACACGCTATCTAGTCGATCGATTTTCGACCCTAAATGGTGTGGCACGGGTGCGCATAGGCGGCGGGCAGTCTTATGCCTTACGCATCTGGCTTAATCCTCAGAAAATGGCACTTTATGGCATTAGCACGCAAGAGATTGAGCGCCAATTAGAAACTGCGAACCTTGAGCTACCTGTCGGTTCGGTGCAGGGTGAACACATTCTTTATAGCTTGCAGGTCAATAGACCCTTAAACACGGTCAGGGATTTTCAGAACCTGATTATTAAGCAGAACCAACAAATCGGCCAAATTAAACTGTCTGAAATCGCCGAGGTAAAACTCGGTGCCATTGAACGTCGCCGTCTGTTTAGAGGCAATGGTCAACCGATGGTCGGTATCGGGATTATTAAACAGTCCAATGCCAATACTTTAACCGTGGCACAATTGGCTCGAGAGCGTCGTGATTTAATTAACCAAGATCTCCCCCCAGGCCTACACTTGGCCGAGAGTTTTGATTCTTCGATTTTTGTGCAACAAGCGGTGGATGAAGTTTATAAAACGCTCTTGATCGCCTTGGGATTAGTATCTTTAGTAATGCTGGTGTTCTTAAAAAGTTGGCGTGCGGCCTTAGTGCCAATGGTCACCTTGCCAGTTTCGCTGATTGCCACTTTTGGGGTGTTATGGGGATTGGGCTTTTCGGTCAACCTACTCACGCTGTTGGCCTTGGTATTAGCGATTGGTTTAGTCGTGGATGATGCGATTGTGGTGTTGGAAAACACACAACGTCATTTAGACAAAGGGTATCCTCCGATTGCCGCAGCCTACCTTGGCACGCGCCAAGTGGGGTTTGCGGTGATTGCCACCACCTTAACGCTTATCGCAGTGTTTCTACCAATTGCTTTTTTAGAAGGTCAAATTGGCCGACTGTTTTCAGAGTTTGCGATTACGCTCGCGGTGGCAGTCCTCTTCTCTAGTTGGGTTGCTTTAACGCTGTCGCCCGCACTGGCAGCTTTTATTTTAAAACCTAAGCGTCTTCCAAAATCGTCTATTGAAGAATCCCCTAAAGCCAAACGCCCTCCGCACTTTTTTAAACGTTTACTGCTTAAAAACTTGCGCTATCCTTGGGTTAGCCTATTGGTTTTTATCGGGATCAGTGTTGCCGCCGTCCAGTTTGCGCAACAGGTGCCCCAAGAGTATGTGCCTAAAGAAGATCGAGGGGTGTTTTTTATCTCTGTCAAAGGCCCTGAAGGCGCTACCTTTGAGTATATGCAAAGCTACCTTAATGAGATCGAAGAACGCTTAATGCCATTGGTCGACAATGGCGAAGCCAAACGCTTACTAATTCGTAGCCCGCGCTCTTTTAGTAATACCGAAGTCTTTAATAGTGGTTTTGTAATCGTGGTCTTAGAGAAGTGGGCAAAACGCCGTTCAGCGTTTGACATTATGCAAGAGGCTAGAACGCTATTAGCCGATTTAACTGGCGTGAAAGCCACGCCCATTATGCGCTCACCCATAGGGGGTAGAGTGCAAAAACCGGTGCAATTTGTTATTGGTGGCTCAAGTTATCAAGACTTATTGCACTGGCAAGGTTTGCTAGACGAGGCGATTCAACAGGACAACCCAGGCCTGATTGGATTAGATTGGGATTATGAACCCAACAAACCGCAGCTAAAAATCAGCGTAAACTATGCCCAAGCTAAAGCGCTGGGAATATCGCAACAATCGTTGACTGAAACCTTGCAAGTGTTGGTCGGCAGTAAGAAAGTCACCACCTTTCAATACAAAGGCGAAGAGTACGATATTCTTATGAAAGCTGACCATAAATGGATTCAGTCGCCACAAGATTTAGAGCAAATTTATCTGCGTTCAGAAACCACCAATGAGATGATTCCATTGGCCGCTGTCAGTGAAATTTCTCCGGCAGGTGTGGCTTCAAGCTTAAATCGTTATAACCGTGTGCGCTCAATGACGCTCTCCGCCAATTTACAAGACGATTTAAGCTTGGCCCAAGCTTTGGACTATCTTAAGACGCTCACCCGCGCCACCTTGCCTAGCGAGGCCATTATTGAATACAAAGGTCAGTCACGGGATTTCCAAACTGCATCCAACGCCTTTTACTGGGTATTTGCTTTAGGATTGGTAGTAATTTTCTTGGTATTAGCGGGGCAGTTTGAAAGCTTTATACACCCTTTGGTGATTTTATTAACGGTGCCTTTGGCTTTGGCTGGTGGCCTATTTGCCTTACTGGCCTTTAATATCAGTCTAAATATCTATAGCCAAATTGCCCTAGTGCTGTTGCTGGGGTTAGCCACCAAAAATGGGATTTTGATTGTCGAATTCACCAACCAGCTGCGTGACCAAGGTTTAAAACCCTATCACGCGTTAATCTCGGCGACACAACTGAGATTACGGCCCATTTTAATGACCGCTATCACCACCATTGCCGGCACGCTACCGTTAATTTTGTCTAGCGGTGCCGGCTCAGAGACCCGCATTATTTTAGGCATTGTTCTGTTCTGGGGGGTGGCTTTCTCCACGCTATTAAGCTTGTTTATTATCCCAACGGCTTATGCCCTACTTGCCAAAAACAGCGGTTCACCATTGGCATCCACACGAGCCTTAGAAAAAGCGTTACGAGAGACACAAAACC
>JBNJEY010000057.1:0-8508 GCA_051746325.1 Pseudomonadota bacterium | reverse complement strand
CATGCTTTCATCCAGGTCAACGTGTTTGATCTCAACATTACTGACCTTGATACCCCAGGCATCCGTCTGTTGATCAAGCACACTTTGGATATCGGCATTAAGACGATCACGCTGTGCCAGCATTTCATCCAATTCATGCTGGCCTAAAACGGATCTTAGCGTGGTTTGAGCGAGTTGACTGGTGGCTTCATAAAAGTCTTCTACCTGAATAATGGCTTTATCAGGCTGGATGACACGGAAATAAACCACGGCATTCACATGCACGGAAACATTATCCCGTGAAATCACATCCTGACTCGGCACATCCATCACAATAGTGCGCAAATCAACCCTTTCCATTTGCTGGATAATCGGGATAACGATAATAAATCCAGGGCCTTTAACTTTCCAGAAACGTCCAAGCAGAAAAATTACCCCGCGTTCATACTCACGCAGTATTCTTATTGCACTGGCAAAAAACAAAATAACCAATGTTATGACAATGTAAAGTGTATATGCACTCATGATTTATCCTCCGATGTGATTGAATCAAATGGCTCTACTGTTAGAGTCAAACCTTGTATCCCCGTGATTTTAACCTGTTGATTTTGATGTAATGGCGTATCACTCAATGCCTGCCAATGCTCACTATGAATCGTCACGGTACCTTGATGATCAAAATCATTCACCACCGTCGCTTTAGCGCCAATGAGTTCTTCCATGCCACTCACTATGGGACGACGACGCGATTTTAGCGCCAAGCCAACCACCACAATAAAAACTAATGCACTAATTAAGGCAAAGGTAATAATGATTGAAAGATCGATACCGTATCCGGGTGTGTCCGTATCTATGAGAATGATAGAACCGATCACAAATGCAATAACACCCCCAATGCCAAGTACGCCAAAACTCGGTTCGAAGGCCTCACCAATCATCAGAGCGATGCCCAGTAGTATCAGAGCCATACCAGCATAATTAATGGGTAGCAATTGAAACGCATACAGAGCAAGCAATAATGAAATGGCACCGATAGTGCCCGGCAAAATGCCTCCGGGATTGTAGAATTCTAATAGCAGACCGTAAATGCCAATAAGCATTAAGATATAGGCAACATTGGGATTGGTGATGACACTGAGTAAACGGCTACGCCAATCTGGAACAATTTGTATAATCGATGCATCTGCCGTATTAAGTGTGCGTTTTTGCCCATAAACAACCACTTCACGACCATCAAGTTGATTAAGCAAATCGTCCGTACTGGTGGCGATAAGATCAATGACATTCAATTTTAAGGCTTCACTAGCAGGTAGACTGGCCGCTTCTCTAACGGCTTTTTCTGCCCATTGCTGATTTCGACCATGAAGTTGCGCCAACCCTTTTATATAGGCGACAGCATCGTTAATCACTTTTTTCTTCGAGGCATCTTCACTGGCATCGCTACCGGGCTGGTCATTGTCTTTTTTAATCTTTGGGGATGGAGGAGAAATGCCTTCTATCTGTACCGGAGTAGCAGCGCCCACATTCGTCCCAGGTGCCATAGCGGCAATATGGCTTGCATAGAGGATATAGGTGCCAGCGCTGGCAGCTCGTGCACCAGTGGGTGCAATATAGGTCGCAATCGGCACGCTTGAATTGGCGATATTTTTAATAATGCCACGCATCGCCGAATCCAGCCCACCCGGCGTATCCATTTGAATAATAACCATCTCTGCTTTTGTTTCTGCAGCCGTTTCCAGAGCGCGCTGAATATAATCGTTGGTTGCAGGCACTATAGCCTCTTCAATAGTGAGCTGAATTACGGAACTATATGTACTGTTTGCGGCAAGATTATTCAGTAATAAACTTGCGACAATGAGTACCGGGATGAATAAATATAATCTTGAAATTTGCTTCATAAGGGGCAATCCCTCAACCAGACTAAATAGAACGATTTAATTAAAATAAGTAACAGCGATACTAGTAAATAAACTTATACACTTTATTACCTACTACTTTACTCTTATTTAATTCAATCTACTATAAATTTCCCTATAAAAAAGGGAGCCATGAGGCTCCCTTTTTATACTTACTAAATTAAATCGGCCTAACCGCGACTCCATCAAGCCACTCCATTAAGTTTTAAACTGACCAATTAATTTACCTAACTGGTTTGAGAGGTGCCCGACCTGAGAGCTTGATGCGTAAGTTTTAGCCGCACCACTGGCAACATTTTCCGCCACGGCACTGATTTGCTCTATATCTCGATTAACCATCTCCGCTTGTTGGCGTTGGCGTCCAGACGCCGTTGCAATCTGAGTATTCATTTTATTAATATTACTCACGGCAGATTCAATGGCAAGCAAAGATCTTCCAGCGTCGCTGGCTTGTTCGACACTTTCGTTTGCCTTCTTACTTCCACGATTCATGACTTCCACCGCTTCGATTGAGGCCGTTTGCAGATGCGCAATCGTCGTTTCAATCTCTTTCGCTGACGTCTGCGTTCGACTTGCTAGAATGCGTACTTCATCGGCGACCACGGCAAAACCACGACCATGTTCACCAGCACGAGCGGCTTCAATCGCGGCATTTAAAGCTAATAAATTTGTCTGTTCGGCAATATCTTTAATCACATCCAGTACATTGCCGATGGTTTCGCTGTCCTTCTCCAACCGTTGAATCACCACGGCGGCATTTTTGACCTGCTCGGCCAGCTCTCCAATAGAGGAGACGGCACTGTTTACAACCTGAGTACCTTTTACCGTTGCAGTATTGGCTTCATTGACAGAGTCAAGAGCCGCTTGTGTATGTTGCGACATCTCCAAAACGGTGGCATTCATACTTTGCATCGCTATAGCCACATTTTGCGTATCTTGTCGCTGCTGTACAATCCCGGATTGAGCCGTCTGCGTTTCAGTAATCATATCTGCTGATGCACTTCCCAATTCATTTGAAACATCTGCGATACGATTAATCATAGTGCGTAAATTTTGAGACATTAAATTAAAACTGGCGGCCATGTCGCCAATAAAATCATTGCTTTCCAAGCTGCATTTCTGAGAGACATCATTATTACTAATGGCATTCGCCACCTCTCCAATACGCTTTAGTCGTTGTAATAGCATCTTATTCAGTAACCAGAAGTTTAATAATCCAATACTGAGTCCGGCAATAATGCAGGAGATGACAAACCAGACCAACATACCGTCTTTCCACTGGACAAACAAGTTTGCAAAGATCGGAAACAAAACCCCCATAAAAAAGCCAAAAGCCATAAATGCGATAAATATATTTCTCAATATACTCGGTTTACTAAAGTCGAATGTAATCATAAGTCTGATGTCCTGTTATTCCAATAGGATGATTATAGTGATAAACAGTGTAAAGCAATTCTCTGTCCAACTTTTTAAATCAATGAAAGGTAGACTACTTAATTCGGAGGTTAATGGGTGTTAAACGCTTAAAATAGCTGTTGTTTGAGGTGTTCTGGCAGTATCGATAATATTAGTCGACTTATTTTACACTTCATAAATTATCACCAGATCGACTAAATGATCCCTTTGCAAGGGATCTTACCTATCGTACAATTAATGACAAATAACCAAGCAACTAGCAAGCCATTTAAAAGAGAGATTAAATATGAAATCTAACTTCGCTAAACTATTCGCTCTGTTGGCCTTTTGGGGAGTAACCACCTCGGTCATGGCAGAAACATCTTTCAGCGCCAGCTTGAACGATTCTCATTGGGACGGCAAGCTGATTCCTGCTGGACAGCAATGCTTAAAATTTGGCGGCGACCAACCTGCTACTCCAGCGCTGAAAATTACAGGCATTCCTCAACAAGCCAATTTATTGATTTTAGAGTACAGCGATCGTAGTTATCAACCGATGAATAATGGTGGTCATGGTCGTATGGCTTATGCTATTTCAAGCCCGACCCAAAGCCTGCAACTCCCCGCGGTTGCAGGACATAGCTTTGAGTTGCCCAGTGGCTTTATAATGCTTGAAGCACACCGCAATCCTAAATGGGATAAAGCAGGCGCTTATATGCCCCCTTGCTCTGGTGGCAAGGGCAATGCGTATTATGTGACTGTGCAAGCCGTGCATTATAATGGCACTAAAACCGACCTGCTTGCGAAAACGGTTTTAGAGATGGGTAGGTTTTAAGACAATGGCTTTTCAAACCCCGCTATTAACAGAACCTGCGGTCACTTGTGCGACTTGTCAGGCTTGTTGTTGTCGACTGGAGGTGATGCTGATCACTGACACGGGGGTTCCAGAACGCTATATTGAAGAGGATTCATGGGGGAGCCGCGTGATGGCGCGCTTAGACGACGGCTGGTGTGCGGCACTCAATCGTGACACTATGATGTGTAGCATCTATGAAAATCGTCCATTAATTTGTCGGGAATTTGCAATGGGTGAATTTGAGTGTCGAACTGAACGCAAGGCCTGTCTGTAAAGACATTAGCCTGCTTTTTGCTCGACTCGCTGGCGATTAGTAATCCAGACTGACTGATAAGGCGCTAGGGTAAATTCGCCGTATAAATCAGAAATGGGCTCTCCACTTAATAACTCTTGCCATTCCTCCATATCAATTAAGTTGAGTTGCCCTAAGTTCAATATTTGAGGCTGATCGGTGACATTATTGACGACAAAAATACTTTGATCACGCCTTAAACTTTGTCGCCAAAAACCAAACAGTTCATCTGGTAAATGCAGCGTGAATTGAGTTGCATTCGGGTGAAAGGCGGGCTGTTTTTTACGAACGTCTATTAAATAACTCAATTTCGTTAACACTTTATTATGTAAAGAGTCGCTATCATCGAGTGTTGTGGTTAAGAGTTCGTACTCCCATTGATGGCGATTGATATCCCGATTGTGCTGGGTCTTTTCTAGCTTTTCATAGTCGTTTTCGGTGCCGAAAAATGAGTGGATATACAGTGCTGGCACACCTTCTAACGCCATTGCGATCGCATGGGCACAGAGCATCCGTTCAATTTGATAATCATCTTCGCCCTGAGAAGTACCTTTAAAAGCATCGATTAGGGCAATATTGATCTCATAGGGGTGTTTCTCACCATCTGCACCAGTACGCCATGAGACTCGCGCGCCAAAGGACTGCAAAATATGAATCATATCTTGCAACTCTTCTGGATCCATCATCCCTTCAGCAGGCCTCACCCCCACACCATCATGGCTAGCGATAAAGTTAAGGAAAGTGGTGCCCATTTGTGCGGGTGGCATCGTCATCAGCCAGGATTTTAGATACTTCGCTGACCCGGTCAACATGGCATTAATAACTAAAGGTGGCAGAGAGAAGTTATAGACCATGTGTGCTTCATTGGCATTGCCAAAATAGGTCAGGTTCTCTTTCTTAGGGACATTGGTTTCGGTGACGATAATAGCATCGTGTAGACGGTGTTCGATTAAGGCACGCATTAACTGTACGACTTGATGGGTTTCAGGCAGATGAATACAGGAAGTGCCAATAGTTTTCCATAGAAAACCAATCGCGTCTAGCCGGAAAATACTCGCTCCCTTATCGATATAGAGTGAGATTAACCGCATCACTTCTAATAGGACTTTAGGGTTGGCGAAGTTCAAATCAATTTGATCATGACCGAATGTACACCAAACATACTTCTCTCCCTCTGCCGTCTGGGTCGGCCTAAGTAAAGGCGTGGTTCTGGCGCGTACCACTTCTGACCAATCTGTATTCGCATCGACCACCAAAAAATAGTCCGCATAAGCCGGATCACCCTCGATAAATGCTTGAAACCATTTGTGCTCACTGGAGCAGTGATTGATAACCAAATCTACCATGAGCCTGTAGTCTTTACTGATGGCGGTGACATCTTTCCAGCTACCCAGATCGGGATTAATTGCTTCATAATCCTTGACCGCAAAACCACCGTCCGAGGAGTAAGGGTAGTAGGGCAAAATATGCACCATCGAAACAGTCTCTTTAAGATATTTATCTAAGACTTTTTTGAGGGTCTGCAGAGGCACTTCACCAGGGGTTTTTATGGTGTCCCCATAGGTAATCACCATAATATCGGTTTCATCCCAGTGCGATTCATGCGATTGCGGCATCGCACAGTCATCTTCCTGAATGCCTGTGGCAGCGACTAGTTGTTGCGCCAGCGCATAAGCGTCCTCTTCGGGGTAGAGGGAGTGGATCAGCGGTGTTAACCTTTCAAACAAGGCTTCATAGGCGTATTGACAGCGCGGAGTTGTTTTCATAGTGCAAAACCCTCTTAATTAATCGATTTACTTCGTTTGAAACTCAGCCATATCGGCGTCAACCGCTGAGGTAATCTCATCTAAAATCTCAGGAAATGCAGAAGAGACACGGCTCCAAGAAGGGATAAAAGGCTTTTCCATAGGGGCGTTCAAAAAGTGATTACCGGCATTGATAATGTTTTGGGCAAACAGCTCCACCGCGCTCTCTTCCTTATGCACATCGAGTGTTAAGCCATTCATAATGGCGTCATTATGATAAGACTCTATCAAATCCAAGGCAATTCGAATATAAGTGGCCTTGAGAGTCCGAAAACTCTCTTGCGAGAAGACGACCCCTTCGGCTGCGAGTTTACGAAAAAAAGCTTTACTGATATCAATCGACATTTTCGACAGGCCTCTGCGCGCATCGTCAGCCGACATCTCCTGGTGCTTGTGATCATAGATATCGGCAATATCTACTTGGCAGATGCGGTTAGAGCTTACATTGCGTTTCATCTCTGACAACACGCCTATTTCTAAGCCCCAATCGGACGGAATGCGTAAATCCGAGATGACACCAGTGCGAAAAGCAAACTCACCCGCCAATGGATAGCGGTAAGAGTCCATGTAATTTAAAAATTCGCTAGCCTTTTCATGATGAGTGCCGACGGTGTTTTTTAAGGCTCTAATTAAAGGCGTCACCAAAAGCCGAGTGACTCGACCGTTCATTGCGTTATTGGAAATTCGCGTGTAGAACCCTTTGGCAAAGGCATAGTTAAACTGGGGATTGGCGACGGGATAGATTAATTTAGCGAGCAGTGAGCGATTATAGGTCTTGATATCACAATCATGCAAAGCGACCGATTGAACCTTGTTCGAGCCCAATACATAACCAATCATATACCAGACATTACGTCCCTTTCCAGGTGCTTCGGGTGCGATCCTCTCCTCGACCAATTTCTTGTGAATCGCTTGCATTCTAGGGCCGTCATTCCAGATGACCTTCACGTTTTGTGGCAGGACACTGAAAAATTTAAGCGCATGACGATACTCGGCCTCACTGGCGCAGTCCAAACCGATGACAATCTCAGTTAAATAAGGAACCTGCTTCAACTCCTTCACTATTTTACTCAAAGCGGGCAGTTGTAGCTCAGAATAGAGACTGGGCAAAATTAGTCCCAGAGGGCGCTTTTTAGCGAATTTAACTAAGTCGGCTTCTAGCGCTTCCGTGGAGCGATCCATTAAATTATGTAGAGTCGTAATAATGCCATTTTGATAAAAATCCATAAAACTCCTGCCTGCTTGGGTCTTTCTATTACACTCTCAACACGTAGCTATTTTTCAAGCCAGTTTAAAACCGCTTGATTCCACCCTAAAGGGCCATACGCTTTGGTGATAATGACATTTGGATGATTAACTTTAGGAGGTGCATTCACGGGTGAGCGAATAATCACCGGACAATCACTGGCTTCTAATAACGCAATATCGTTATTGCCATCCCCTAGCGCCATGGTCTCTATCGGTTGTGACCAGGCCTGGTGATAATAGTGCGTTAGCCACTGCAACGCCACCCCCTTGTTACTTGGGCCCATTAAATGCACAAAACGCCCTCCTTGAATGAGTTGTAGGCCGCCACTCTGTAAAGCTTGGCGAAATTTAATGAGATTCTCTTGCGTGTCCTGCCATAGTAAAGGTTCTGAAAATTGACGTTGTTTGGCTTTAGCCGCTTGGAGCAGAGTGAGCCCAGTGCAGTTGGCGACCTGTTGTATACTCATCTGTGAAAAACCGATGAAATTGAGCCTGAGTTGTTTTTTATAAAAGGCGGCTCGTTGCAATATTTTAGGCATTGAGACCCTATTTAAGCTGACATAGTCAAACTCCTCACCCCAGTGGCTTATCAGGCTATTTTTCGGCAAGAATTGTGGTGATATAGCCCCCGCTGTCCAAAAAATAGCCGCGCCATTTTCGACAATAAAGGGATAGTTGTTATCTAACTCTGCACGCAGTTCAATAACCTCTGCTGCGGTTTTGCTGGTGGTTAATATCCAGGGAATCTGTTGCTCTCCTAATAAAGCTATTGCGGGTAGAGCTGCCGAATAATCATAGTCATAATGATCCAATAAAGAACCGTCTAAATCAGTAAACAGAAGTTTTCTTACGTTGGGCATGTTTTCCCCGATGGTTGCAAGAGATCTCTAACGCCCTTGGCAAAGAGTGTGCCAAGGGAACCTTTACGTATTTTACGAACTCAAAGCGAATATAGCAAATATACTTACCCGTAAATATAATTATTTAAATTCAATAGCCCATAGATGACCAATCTGC
>JBNJEY010000056.1:0-8619 GCA_051746325.1 Pseudomonadota bacterium | reverse complement strand
TGGTATTTCAAAACAAAGGCACTATCTATGCTTGATATTAAAAGAAGTGGGATTCATCCCCTAGCTGAAGCAAGGGGTCTTCTCCCTAATAGTGATAAAATAGCTAGATGAAACCTACTATTTTTACTATTTCCAACTGGCAAGCGTCAGAACAATCGTCTGGCTACTGGCTAATTAGCCTAACCCTCTCCAGTTCATCTCTATTTGATGTCGGTACCAGCTTCTGGTTTGATTCAAATCCAGAACCCCTGCGTCTATTTCATCAAGCGTTACACTCCAACAACCTTAAACTGCAACTATTGAGCCGAGTCCCCATCGCCCAGACAAGACCGCCTGGTCAACTCTATTGTCGTCCACCTAAAACGACAACCGCTATTCCGGTCACTGGAAACCTACTGCTTCTTGGCAGTGGCTTAGAGATGGCGAATCTTTTTTATATTGCAAAACAGAGGCACTCCTCTAATGGAACGGGGCAGACCCTGGCACTACTACACAGTGAACAAGGCTTTCCATTCGCCGTCAAACCGGCACGCTTTATTCTCCCTGAGCTGCCGGCTGAAGCCATTGGGGCCAGTGCATTGCTCGAAGATTGGAAAATCGGCAATCGACTCGCCAGTGATTTAGGACTACCAGGCTGTTTTGAGGGGAGCCTCGCGGATTTACTCGACCAGTGGATTCAATACCACAACCGCCAGACTGAGTGCAAACCTGAACATTGGCAGGTCATCGCTTGTCTGCCGAATGAAATGCAAAAAAAATGCCTAGCAATCTGCCAATCAATAGAGTGGTTAAACTTCACAGGCATTCGCGACACTCTCTAGCAAAACCTTTGCACTTCACCACTTTTCGTAATTTAGCCATAACCTTCTAAACGGCTTAAATTCAAGTTAAGCAGAAGCTTAGCCTTCTAACTTTGAAATCGATGTAGCATGTTTTCGTGTGGTCTTAGCAAGCTTTCCTATCTCTTTGGCGACATCATGTAATACTGTTGTCGTTGTAGAACCAATAGCGGCTTCTATCAATATTTGCAACTCTTCAAAATTCTCTCTATCCAAGGCTTTTCTCTGCTCTTTGGTTAAACTTTTTTTAAACGCTTCAACGACCTTATAAGCATGTTTATCAATTTTCATTTTTTATCCTTCTGATGGTGTTTAATTTAGTCATACTGAAAAATATCTTCGCCTGAACTGACAATCAGAGGGTCTGATTGACCGACAATCTCTTTATCCTTACCTGCATAAGGAATCTGATTTAAGATGTAGCGCATCGCTTCAATACGCGCCCGCTTTTTATCGTTCGACTTAACCACTGTCCAAGGGGCATGATGCGTATTACTGTAAAAAAACATATCTTCTTTTGCTTTAGTGTACTCATCCCAACGGTCTAAAGAGGCCAAATCTATTGGACTTAATTTCCACTGTTTTAATGGATCATCTTTACGTGCATTAAATCGACGCAACTGCTCTTTACGGCCAACAGAGAACCAGAACTTGATTAAGCGGACACCATCGGTGGTGACCATACGTTCAAACTCTGGTGCCTGATGCATAAACTGAGTATATTGAGGTGGCGTACAAAACCCCATAACACGCTCAACACCTGCACGGTTATACCAAGAACGGTCAAATAGCACAATTTCACCTGCCGTTGGTAGGTTCTGTATATACCGTTGAAAATACCACTGACCCTTTTCCACTTCGTTCGGTTTATCTAAGGCCACAATACGTGCGCCACGAGGATTAAGGTGCTCCATAATCCGCTTAATCGTCCCGCCTTTGCCTGCGGCATCTCGACCTTCAAACACCATTACAATACGTTCATCGTTCTCTTTGACCCATTTCTGTAACTTTAAGAACTCAATTTGCAATAAACGCTTGGTGGCTTCGTACTCAGTGCGTTCCATTTTAACTTCATAGGGATAGCTGCCTTCACTGGATTTTACTTTTTTCACACCGACTCCTTTTTTACTATTATCTGTATTTGAATTATACGCCTGTCACTGCTATTTATGCTGAACAAAGCCACAATAAGGTTGCGCTTAAACAGATAACTTAACCATTGTTTTTTAAAAAAATACCTCAACATTAAATGACTATATTTTGCCACTTTAGCCATTATTTTTGACTACAATAATGAGTTCACTCAAAAACTGGGGAAAAACCATGACCACAGCACTGATTGAACGTTTTCACAGCGTCCAAAACAGAATCAACCAGGCCTGCTTGAATGCCCATAGAACTCCTGAATCCGTTCGTTTACTGGCCGTGAGTAAAACAAAACCTATCGAAGATATTTTGATTTTAGCAGAGCATGGCCAAACCTGTTTTGGGGAAAATTATGTACAGGAGTCTTTGCTAAAAATAGCACAATGCCCAGAATTAGAGTGGCATTTTATTGGTCCAATTCAATCCAATAAAACCAAACCGATAGCAGAACACTTTGCGTGGGTGCATAGCGTTGATCGTTTGAAAGTTGCGCAGCGCCTTAGCCGTCAGCGGCCAGAAAACTTACCCCCACTGAATATTCTACTAGAAGTCAATATCAGTGAAGAACCCAGCAAAGCTGGATTTAGACCCCAGGAAGTAGTCGATGTTGCTCAAAAAATAGCGGACTTACCCAATTTAACCTTAAGGGGCTTAATGGCCATACCGCAGAGAGCGGAGGATTTTGCTGCTCAGCGAGTGCCATTTGCGTTAATGCGTGAACTTTTACAATCCTTGCAAAAACAAAACCCGAATGCGCCATTAGATACTCTTTCAATGGGCATGTCAGCGGATTTGGAAGCCGCTATTATGGAGGGCGCGACCATGGTGCGCATTGGTACAGATATTTTTGGTGCTCGAAACAGCCCATAAGCAATTCGTAAACCAGATTTAAAAATTATTCTAAATCAACTTATCAAACGTCACCCGTATCAGTAATTGTACATTTTTCTGCTAAATGCTTAAATTACCAATATAAGTCATTTTATTAAAGCATTATGGTTTAAAAGCCTAGCTAAATTATTGGAGATGCTATGACACGCTTAGCCCAAATGACAACATACTGGTCATTAATCGCTTTTATTTCACTCTCTTTAATTGGCTGCACGGGTAGTGGCAGTGATGCTGAAACCCTTCCCTCCATCAGTGTTAATGATGCTTCTGCGACCGATTTAGCAACCGAAATTAGTACCACTATTTTATTGTCTAAAGCGTCAACAGAGATTGTGACTGTGAAATATCAAACACTAGATGGCACAGCGCTTGCGGGCGTCGATTACACGACAAATAGTGGTGAGATTGCATTTGCCCCTGGCGTCCTTACAGCAACCGTGTCAATTGCGTTAATTGCGACCCGCGATACCACCGACACTAAAATGTTTCATTTCGCATTGAACACCCCCACGAATGCAATCATTAGTGATGACACGGCCATATTGACACTTACTAATCCAACAGACAGCGCACTTTTTTCAAATCCACCGTACACGCCCATCTGGGGAAATATAGGGGTTTTCACCACTCCTGAAACCTGTAAAGCCTGCCATACCGGCACGGCGACCATCATGAACTACAATGGCAAAGATATAAGTCCGTCTACTTCACGTGTACACACTACGATGGCGCATGCCTTAAATGACCCTTACTTCAATGCAGTGGTTGAAGAGGAAACACATGTTTTTCCAGACAAAAAAGTCTTTATTGAAGACACTTGCCTCAGATGTCACTCACCGATGGCCTATACGCATGCACATTCAAATCCAACGTTACTTACACCTGATCCATCCGGAATACTGGCGGATGGCGGCTATCCAATGGCCGATGCAATGAATGACCCACATGCACGAGATGGCATCTCTTGTACGGCTTGCCATCAAATTAAAGATGTCAATTTAGGCGACATTACTTCAATGAGTGGACACTTTACGCTCAACAGCGAAGCTGACCGAGATAGCAATGGCAAACTTGCGATTCATGGTCCTTTCTATCCTGTTGGCCAAGCGATGCAAAATATTACACAATACCAACCGACCTTTAGCACACATATTAAAGAATCAGGACTCTGCGCCAGCTGCCATAACCTCTATACCCCCACCCTAGACCTAGACGGTAATTTGGCCATGATTACCAATCATGTGGGCGTTCAAGAAAATGCTCAATTTCCAGAACAAACCCCTTATTGGGAGTGGTTAAACAGTTCATTCTCAAACGAGACCACAGGGAAGAGTTGTCAAGGCTGCCATATGAGTGAACCCGCGCCAGATTATGCCACCCAAATCACCACCTTCCCAACAAATGCGCCCTTGCGTACCCCTTTTTCTCAACATGAAATGGTAGGGTCCAATGTGTATCTGTTAGAGCTTTTGAAAAAATACAGTAAAACATTGGGTATTGACGGCTCGACCACAACGGCCGGCTTTGAAACCAAGAAAATTGAGACTCATGCTCTATTGGAGACGGCCTCTACAGTAACAATTGGAACAACAATCAAAACAGATAACACACTTAGTGTACCTGTCAGTATCACCAACCATACAGGGCACAAATTACCAACCAGCTACCCTTCCCGTCGTTTATGGTTACATACTAAAGTGACGGACACGGGTAGTAATACGGTTATTTTTGAATCTGGTGCCTTCGATGAAAATGGTCGCATTGCCAAAGACGACGCCTTCACCCACGATAACTGTTTAAAAATTGAAAAAGAGGATGTTACCTTTGATTATGCGACTTGTTACGAGCCGCACTATGATGTCATTTCGGATGCCAGTCAGGTTCAAATTTACGAAGCCATCTTAGGCGATGTTAACGAGGACATTACCCATGTTTTACTCCATGCGCGTAAATACAAAAAAGACAACCGTATTTTGCCAGTAGGATTCACAAATGCTAAACGGCACCTTAACCCGGTCGACCCAACCCTTTATGATGATGGAATTTTCGGACTGGCGGAAGATGATGCCGACTTTACCTCAGGCATTGCAGGCATTGATGCCGAAGGGTCAGATGGAACGGACACAGTGACCTACGAGGTTCCCACTACCACGGCTGGACCTTTTACAATAGAAGTTGCACTGCTTTATCAAACCATTAAACCCAGTTTTGTCGAATCATTGCACGCCGATGACCCTGAGCACGGTATTGTCGGCGACAGTCATGTTCGTCGTTTTAAAGCAATGTATCAGGAAACGCCGCATATCCCTGCTCGTTTAGCGACGGCAACTGCAACACATCCCTAGCTAACGAACCCTAAGCGTTTTTAGATAAAGCAATAATTCAACTAGGCCTGGTTGAATTATTACTTTATCTCCCTTGCCTGTCTCATAAAAAGTTGTGAAAGTAGATTTATTTTCATAACATACTTTGGTTATTTCTTATCTCGTTTTGACTGCTTTTTCCCGTATAATACCAGTCATCTTTTTACAATTTAACTCGGTTAACATAAAACACTATGAATCAAACTATCTGTTTTATCGGCGCGGGCAATATGGCTCAAAGCTTAATTGGTGGACTATTAGCCAGCGGCTACTCCAAGACGCACATTATAGCAACGGACCCAACGTCAGCACAGCGTGATCAAATCACGCAAACTTTTGGCATTCACTGTTTTGCGGATAATAATGAAGCAATCTCTCAAGCCGATATCATCGTACTCGCTGTTAAACCGCAAATTTTGCGCTCCGTCTGCAAAGATATTCAGGCAAGCGTACAGGCAAACCCCTGTCTGGTGATTTCAGTTGCCGCTGGCATTCGTTCACAAGATATTAACCGTTGGCTAGGCAATAAGATGTCGATTGTTCGAACCATGCCCAATACACCGGCCTTGATTCAAACTGGCGCAACGGGACTGTTTGCGAACCCTTTCGTTTCCGCTGATCAAAAAAGCCAAGCCGAGCATATTTTGCGTGCGGCAGGGATCACCATCTGGGTAGAGAATGAACAACAGCTTGATGTTGTGACGGCGTTGTCCGGCAGTGGCCCCGCTTACTACTTTCTCTTTATGGAAGCCATGGAAGAAGCTGCACAAAAAATGGGACTTGACGCCAAAACGGCACATTTATTGACAATGCAAACAGCTTTGGGTGCGGCAAAAATGGTTATGGAAAGTCAGCAGGACTGTGCAACCTTAAGAAAAAATGTGACCTCTCCGAATGGCACAACGGAAAAAGCCATCCAAAAGTTTGAAGAGTCTAATCTTCGTCAAACAGTAGAAGCCGCTATGCTTTGCGCTCAAAAGAGAGCCAAGGAATTAGCCGATGAATTAGGAGGACAAGCATAATGGAAATGACTTCGCCAATGGGTCAAGGTGGCCTTTTTTTGCTGCAATTTATCACGGGGCTCGTGATCTTTGGCTTAATGTTGCGTTTTTTATTACGTGCGACTCATGCCGACTGGCGCCATCCTATTGTGACCTTTATCGCCAAGGTCACCAATCCATTATGCGCCCCCATCAATAAAATATTACCGCTAAAAGGCCGCTGGGATTGGTCCGCAATCGGCACAGCGGTCATTATCCAAGCACTTTTTGTTTTACTGGTCGGTTTTCTAACGCAGCAAGACTTTGGTGCTGTTTTTATTCTACTTGCATCCATTACAGAGATTATGAACCAGTTACTGGACATGCTCTTCTGGTTAATTATTATTCAAGTGGTCTTAAGTTGGGTTGCTCCTGGACGCAATCAAAATACGGCAATCTTTGATCAACTGACCGATCCCATTTTGGAACCTTTTAAAAGAGTTATCCCCCCGATTGCAGGCATGGACTTATCTCCTTTAGCCGCGATATTGACTATTAAATTAGTGCAGATTATAGCGGTTGGCTCAATCACACAAATTTTACAACCATTGGCGGGATAACTCTTAGTTATGACAATAGAACTGGGTGTGATTACGCCACAAATTTTACATATTGAGCAGCCGCTAAAACTTTCCAGTGGCTCGATTCTACCTCGCTATGATCTTATCTACGAAACCTATGGTGAACTCAATGCTAGCGCTTCGAATAGCATTCTAATTTGTCATGCCTTGAGTGGAGACCACCATGTCGCGGGTTTGGATGCAAACAATAAGCCCGGCTGGTGGAATGATTACATTGGCCCTGGAAAGCCGATTGATACCAATGTTTTTTTTGTTGTCTGCTCTAATAATTTAGGCGGCTGTCGAGGCAGCACAGGACCGGCGACAATCAATCCAGAGACCGGTACTGTTTATGGTCCTGATTTCCCGATTGTCACTTGTCGCGACTGGGTTAATAGCCAAAATGAACTCCGTAAACACCTTGGCATCAACCAATGGGCTGCTTTAATTGGTGGTTCTATGGGGGGCATGCAGGTTTTACAGTGGGCCATTGACTACCCAGACAAACTCCAACATGCCATTGTCATTGCGGCAGCTTCCAAATTATCAGCACAAAATATCGCTTTTAACGAAGTGGCGCGTAGAGCGATTATGACCGACCCAGACTTTCTTGAGGGTCGTTTTATAGAACACAATACTGTACCAAAACAAGGACTGGCTCAAGCAAGAATGCTTGGCCACCTAACCTATCTTTCAGACGATATGATGGGGGCTAAGTTTGGCCGTGAACGTCGTAAGGTTGAACTGCAATACAATTACGAAATTGAATTTCAAGTCGAAAGTTATCTGCGTTATCAAGGCGAAAAATTTGCGACCACGCAAAACTTTGATGCCAATACCTATTTATTGATGACCAAAGCATTAGATTACTTTGATCCCGCTTCCGAGTTTGAAGATGACCTTTCGAAAACGCTGGCATTAGCCACGGCTAAATTTTTAGTCATTTCATTCACCACAGATTGGCGTTTTGCCCCAGCACGCTCACATGAAATTGTTAAGGCCCTGCTCGATAATGATGCCGATGTCTGTTATGCAGAAATAGAATCGGAGCATGGTCATGATGCCTTCCTACTGCCTAACGACCATTATGAGGGGGTCTTTAGGGCTTATATGCAGCGTGTAATTAATGACATACCATCGCAAGATACGGCACTTAATAGCAAATCTAGTACAAAACCAAGGGCTGAAAAATGAGTCAAATCACACCCGAATTTAAACTCATTTCAGAATGGATTAAACCGAATAGTCGAGTCTTAGACTTAGGATGTGGCAGTGGCCAATTGTTACAACACCTAATCGATACCTATGGAGTGACTGGTTATGGAATGGAGATAGACCCCGCAAAAAATATTCAAGCGATCCAAAAAGGTTTAAATGTTATACAAAGCGATTTAAACAGTCATGATCTATGTGACTATTTTGATAGGGACTCCTTTGACTATGTGATTATGACTCAAGCACTCCAGATTGTGAGCCGGCCTGATCAATTACTAGAAGACATGTTGGCGATTGGTAAACAGATCATTATTACCTTCCCTAACTTTGGCCACTGGCGGAATCGCGCCCAACTTCTGTTTAAAGGTCACATGCCTAAAACAGATACCTTACCTTATCATTGGTATGACACGCCCAATATTCATATGTGTACCTTTAATGACTTTGAAGCCCTGTGCGAAGAAAAAGACATTGAGGTGGTCGCACGAACCGTTGTCAACGTAGCGCATAGAAGAACACTTGGTATGTCTATCGCACCCAACTGGCTAGGAGAAGTGGCTTTGTA
>JBNJEY010000055.1:0-8930 GCA_051746325.1 Pseudomonadota bacterium | reverse complement strand
CGTATCATTCGCCATTTTGAATGCGTTTTTGAGTATAATGAAAATCATTGAGAATCACTAGAACGGCCTAAAACCCCGTAAAATCAACCCAAAAAACTGAAATAGACCCATGAGATACTGGCCAAACCAAAAACTTTTCCAGCTGACTGTTACAGCGATACTTCTACTAGTTATATTCAATAGCAGGGCGAATGCCCCTTATGAGCGGACGGTTCTACCTCTTCCTGAACTTTCGACGCCCTCTCACTCCACCACCGTCCTGGATAGTGAAGAGGCTCCACAATGGCAAGAGCATAAAGTAAAGATTCGTAAAAACGAATCCTTAAGTACCGCTTTGGGCAGTTTGGATATTTCCCCGGCGACAACGCATGAAATCGGTCGTTTAAAAAACAGTAATCTGCTGACCAATCTCCGCGTCGGGGACGAATTAGCCATCTGGGTTGACAAAGATCACAAATTACAGAAAATCCTTTATCCAAAATCGCAAATTACCTCTTATGAATTGGTTAAAAGCTCGACGGGCTACCATATCCAAGAGCGCAAAGCCGAAATAGAGATCCGTACAGAAAGTGTGGCAGGCACCATAAACGGCGCTTTCTACCTTGCGGCTCAAAAATCGGGGTTAAGTGCTCGTAGCATTATGAATCTAGCGGATTTGTTTGCATGGGACATCGATTTTGGAAGAGAGTTACGGGATGGCGATGCTTTTAAGGTCATCTATGAAGCAAAATACCTGAAGGGTAGATACATTGGCGACGGTGATATTTTAGCAGCACAAATTATCACCGATAAAGGCAAGAATACACATAATGCATTTATTTTGCGCGAAAACAATAAAGTCATTGGGTACTACAATGAAAAAGGTAAAAACCTGAAAAAAGCTTTCTTACGCAGCCCGGTTGACTATGTTCGCATTACCTCAAGATTTAATCCGAAACGT
The DNA here is from genome assembly GCA_051746325.1 of Pseudomonadota bacterium. Taxonomy (GTDB): domain Bacteria; phylum Pseudomonadota; class Gammaproteobacteria; order Thiomicrospirales; family Thiomicrospiraceae; genus Thiomicrorhabdus. Next base: position 7,990 of record JBNJEY010000055.1, on the reverse strand, counting down.
TTTCATCCCGTGCTCAAAAGATGGCGTTCACATCGCGGTGTAGATTACGGAGGACCCACTGGCACACCGATTCATGTCACAGGCAATGGTAAAATCATCTTTCAAGGTTGGGGACCCGGTTACGGACGGCACATTAAAGTGCAGCATGCCGGAAAACATATGACCCTTTATGGCCACCTTTCAAAATTTGGTAAGTTCAAAAAAGGTAACTATGTCACGCAAGGCCAGACCATTGGCTACTTAGGGATGTCCGGTTTAGCGACGGGTCCCCACCTGCACTATGAATTTCGTATTAATAAAAAACACGTTGATCCGCTAAAGGTTAAATTCGCCAATGCGGAACCGGTTGATAAAAAACATCGTGCACTCTTCAAAAAGCAGACGCACTTACTGCTTGCGCAACTTGATCGCTTAGACAGCAATACCTATTTAGCACGGAGTTTTGAATAGGTGTCCAAATCAACAACCCTATATATCGGTCTAATGTCCGGTACCAGCGCCGATGGTGTCGATGCCGCGCTGGTGGAGATAAAGCTTAACGAAATTCAATTAATCGACTTTATCAGCCCTTCTCTACCAGAAGCGCTGAAGCAGTCATTACTGACATTGAATGACTCACCCACACTCTCTCTCGAACGGTTAAGCCAACTCTCTTTTGACATTGCTTTACAGTTTTCACAAGCGACACAAATGATTCTTACCAAGAATAAGTTGCACGCTAAAGAGATCCAGGCGATTGGCAGCCATGGACAAACCATTTACCACGCACCCCATATTCCAATGAGTTTGCAAATAGGTCACCCCGCATTCATTGCTAAAACCACAGGTATACAGACCGTAGCGGACTTTAGAGTGGATGACATGGCTCTAGGTGGACAAGGTGCGCCCTTTGCACCCGCCTTTCACCAGGTATTATTTAAAGATGAGCAGGCCTGTTTTGTTGTGAACATTGGGGGCATTGCCAATATCAGCTACCTCCCAGAAAGCCGCACTCCAAATAAAACGCCCATAGGGTATGACACAGGACCTGGCAATGCCCTGATGGATGAAGTTTGTCAGCAGTTTTTTGACAAGCCATTTGATGAAAATGGTGCGCTTGCTAAGCAAGGCAGAGTGGATAATAAACTATTAACCCAGTTGCTTAGAGACCCCTATTTCTCGAAGTCACGCCCGAAAAGTACTGGCAGAGAAACCTTTAATGAAAGCTGGCTGACAGAAATTCTTAACCACTATGAGCAATACTCAGCCACAAAGCTTGCAAAACAAGACCTCCTAAGCACTCTATGTGAACTGACAGCCCGCACTATCGCAATAGAAATTCAAAAAGTGACCACGGAACATTTACAAGCTGGGCAAGTGGTAACAATACCGGTTTGGATTGTCGGTGGAGGGGCTTACAATAAACACTTAATCTTTCGACTACAAAATCTGCTTCCCTTGCATCAAGTGCAAAGCTCTACAGCCAAGAAAATCAACCCTAATGCAATCGAAGCAATGATGTGTGCTTGGTTAGCCCAACAACGAGTCACTCTGAAAACAACCCCTCTATCGGCTGTTACGGGGGCAAAACGGGATACTATCCTCGGTGGACTCTGGCTACCTTAAACACCATTAAATTAACCAGGCCTGGTTTAACGCCTACCTAAGCTTAAATAACAGCTATTAAAAAGCCCTATTGGAAATTATCCAATAGGGCTTTTTAAATGGCTAAAGCGCGGTTTAAAACTTATTGAGTTTTTTTAGAAACTTTATGAGAGCCTCTCAATTCAACGGGCAGATAACAAAGATCACCTGACCCTGAATAGATTTGAGTCGGTCTAAAAATCTTATTGTTTTGCAACTGCTCACGCCAATGCGCCATCCAACCCGCAGAACGTGCCACGGCGAAGATAGGCGTAAAAATGCCCACATCAAATCCCATCTCTTTATACAAAATTCCGGAATAGAAATCGACATTTGGATAAACTCCTTTATGGCCCAATAACTCTTCACAAACCTTCTCAACCTCTAATGCAGTTTGAAAAGCCACACTTAAGTTTTCAGACTTACCTTCCAATAAGCTAGAAGAAAGCTTTTGTAAAATAGAAGCTCGTGGGTCTTTCGTTTTATATTCACGGTGACCCATGCCCCAGATAACTCTATTTTTAGCCAAACGATCTTCAATATAAGCACGGGCATTTTCGGGCGCACCGATCTCCTCGAGCATCTCAATCACTTTTTGATTGGCCCCACCGTGCAGAGGCCCAGATAGAGAAGCGATTGCCGAAGAGATAACAGAACAAGGATTGGCCAGTGTAGAGCCGGTCACCATAGTCGTGAAGGTAGAGGCATTAATGGTGTGTTCGGCATGCAGAATAAAAATAGCATCCAATAGGCGCGCCCAATCTTTATCCGGTTCTTCACCTGTAACCATATATAAAAAGTTTTCAGCGTAGTTCAAATCTTTGCGAGGTTCAATCGGATCATAGCCATTACGCATATGCTCCCACATGGCGACCAGAGTCCCCATGTGGGCAATAATCTTAACGGTGACCGAGTTGATATAATCCTGGTTCTCTGTCGCACCTTTCATATACTCTGTACTGGGATAAAAACTCGCTAAACTAGCGACCACCACTTGCAACATATGCATAGGGTGCGTGCTCGATGGCAAATTCTTCATGATCTCGCGTATATTATATTTAACACGACGATTATTTCTTAACTCTGTGTCAAAGTTAGCCAGTTCTTCAGCTGTTGGTAACTCTCCAAACAACAGTAACAAAGTCGTCTCTTCAAAAGAGGAGTGCTCTGCCAACTCTTGGATATCGTAACCGCGATACGTCAAGATTCCTTTCTCACCATCAATAAAAGAAATTTTTGATTCCGTTGCCGGAACCCCTGCTAAACCTGGAATATATTGCATCATATGAAGATTTGAACCATGAGTGAATGAGTCTTTTAGGAGTTAGACACTGAAAGAAGAACCGCAACCACAAGTTGTAGTCGCATTTGGGTTTTCAATGACAAAACGCGCACCTTGCAGGTCTTCAAGGTAATCGATTTTAGAGCCCACCAAGTACTGAAAACTCATCGAGTCTACTAGCAGAGTCACGGTATCTTTAGTCACAACCGTATCATCATCATTTTGAGTTTCATCAAATGTGAAGCCGTATGAAAAACCAGAGCACCCCCCACCGGAGATATAAACTCGCAATTTTAAATTTGGATTTTGTTCATCTTCAATTAAGCCACGAACTTTTGTCGCAGCAGCTTCTGTAAAATCTAGTGGTGTTGGAATTGCTGACATCTCGTTTTCTCTTATTTATATAATTACCCTGTCAAAGTCTCTATATGCTTACTTTTACATGCTTAATAACGAGGGTATTAATAGACCAAAAAAACATTATAACAAAAAACGACCGATAGCTCATGCCTGAATACACTCAGCAAACAAGCGAGTTTTTAAGAATGTTTATTATTCACCTTAAGGCAGCAGTGCAACTTGATTTAAGCCCGTATTTTCCGGCAAATCAAACATAATATTCATATTCTGAATAGCTTGTCCTGCCGCCCCTTTTACCAGATTATCAATCACAGAGGTGACCACCACGCTATTGCCGCCAGGAGGGCAATAAATTGCCATACGGCACATATTAGACCCCTTAACCATACGGGTTTCAGGCAAACTCCCGGCTGGCATTACATCGACAAAAGGCTCATTTTTATAAGTGGTTTCATACAGAGTTTGTAGATCTGCTTGGGTTTTATCAATTTTGAGGGTCGCATAGATCGTTGACTCCATACCCCGAACCATCGGGAGCAAATGCGGTACAAATGTTAAGCCGACTTCTTGACCTGTTAGCTGTGCCATTTTCTCTTGCATCTCAGGCAAGTGTCTATGACCATTAACGCCATAAGCTTTAAAACTTTCGCTCATCTCGGCACCTAGCATCGCCACACTAGCGCCTTTCCCGGCACCACTGACACCTGATTTACCATCCGCAATAATTGAATCCAGTTTAACCAGGCCTGCTTTCAATAGCGGTAAAATCCCTAATAAAATACTGGTTGGATAACATCCTGGATTAGCGATCACCTTAGCGTGTCTGATTTTTTCACGGTAGTACTCTGGCAAACCATAGACCGCTTCAGCCATAAGCGCTTCACTTGCAGGCTCAATGCCATACCACTTTTGCCAAACCGCCAGGTCTTCTATTCTAAAATCGGCGGCCAAATCGATCACTTTAACCTCGTTCTCAATTAATTCAAATGCCATACTCGTTGCCACCCCATGTGGCGTTGCAAAAAAGACCACATCACACGTTTTTAACTTTTCAATATCAGGGACTGAGAATTGCAAATTATAAATGCCACGCAGATTCGGATACATATCTGCAACCGCCACACCATCTTCACTACGAGACGTAATCATAGTCACCTCGGCAAAAGGATGGTTAGCAAGGGTTCTTAATAGTTCAACGCCGGTATAACCGGTACCGCCAACGATTCCAATTTGAACTTTCTGGTTTATCATTTGTATATAATTCCTAAAAATGGTCATTCATAATTACTGGATTTAAAGCAATGAGTCCGACACGGTCGGTCGACTCTTGCGATAATTTTTATTGATTGTGTATTTTAACTAAAATCCGACTGAAAGTTTTCGCTAAAGCACTCGTCTGATGCAGTCACGAAACCAATTCTTTATATTTGTGCCGTTCCAGGCTTATTTATAACCAAACGTGCCAAAATAGTGACCTGTTACCAACCTGACCGACCGCGCTTTCCAAATTTTTAATTAGTTTACCTACTGCAAAAAGGTGTAACTATAATCTTTTATTGGACACTAGCCGTGTTTGCAGGAGTGCTTGCTTGATAAATACCATTAAGACCAACGACATAACCACAATACCTACTCAATACTGAATAGAACGGACTATATCGGGCTAGTGCTCAGATAGAATAAAACTATTATCCATACTTTATTTAAGGTGATAGGATGCTAATTTATTAGCATTTATAGGATAAAAGGTATAGTGTCTATCATTCAGCGATTCAATACTAAACTGAGCTATAAGCTTTATACCCCAATCCTTCTTGTCATTATTATTGGACTGGTTATTATCACTCTAAATGCTCTATTTTCGATTCAGCAACTCACCCAAGAAAAACATCTAGAAGTTCAGAAAACTTATCAAAATTACGCTAAAAAAGCATTACAGACACAGTCTCAAATCGCGCTAACCAATGTCATTGCCATCGCCAACAATAGTCAAATACAAAAAGCTCTGTTTGAAAAAGACCGTCCTGCCGCGCAAGTCGTATTGGATACAATCCTCGCGCAATATAGTGCACACACTGATTTTCACAATGTAAAGATTCACCTGCATACCCTTGAATTTGAGAGCTTTTTACGCAGTTGGCGACCGGATAAAAATGGAGATGACCTAACCCCCTTTCGTCACTCTCTTCATAAACTTAAAAAACTTCAAGCGCCCTTCTCTACCATTGAATTAGGACGAGCGGGCATATTGATACGCGGCCTCTCTCCCATTAAATATCAGGACAAAATTATTGGTTCAATCGAGTTTATTCAAAGCTTTGACTCGATCATTAATGAACTCAAACAAAAACACCAATTAAATGCTCTTATCTTAAGCCCCTATGACAGATCGATCGATTACTTCAATAGCCCCACCATGGTAGGCAGTAAACATGTTTTATTAAATGGCAAGCAAAACAGTAATCAACAGATAATTCACTCGTTAACCGACCAATATTTCGATTTATTAGAAAAGAAAAACCATATCACGACAATGGGACTCTATATCACAGGTGTCCCCCTATATGACTTTAACAATAAACAAGTCGGTTGGTTTTTAGTCGCGGACTCTTTGACAAATGTCGACACTATTATCGAACATGCTCAGCAAGCATTACTCAACCAAATTATTATGATATTGATTGTAGACTTATTGATTATCCTTTTTCTCGTCTGGATAGTGCATAAATCAATTATTCGACCCATTTCAGGACTTTCCGCTTATATTGCAAACTTAAACTCAGTCATTGATGATTTAGATAAGTTAAAACAAGTCGGACCTATTAAAAATCATAGAGAGGATGAGATTGGCACCATCTCCAAAAGCTTTAATAACTTTATTAAACAGATCAACCACCTACTTTATGACTTACAAAAATCGAATAACATCAACACCGAATACCTAAAAGCGGTTAATGCCGGTAGCATTGTCTCCAAAGCTAGTCCAAGTGGTATTATCACTTACGTGAACCAAGCCTTATGTGATGTGACCGGTTACTCCGAAACTGAGCTGATTGGTCAACCGCACAATATACTGAGACACCCTAGCACCCCTAAATCGACCTTTAGGGATCTCTGGCGAACCATTACACAAGGCAGAATATGGCATGGTTTATTTAAAAATAGATGCAAAGATGGCTCCTCTTTCTATGCCAATATCACCGTGTCACCCATTATGGATAAAAATGGGCGCATTATTGAATATTTAGCATTGAGGGATAATGTGACCGAATTAGTTCGCAGCCAGAAAAAATTGCGCAAAGCATTTAGTACCGATACGCTTAGCAGTTTAGGCAGCCGTTTCAAATTGATTGATGACTGTACCCTGTTAAATAAAGCCTATTTGGCTATTATCGATATTCGATCATTTAAAGAGATTAATGACTTTTATGGTTATGAACTCGGAGATAAAGTCATTATTGAACTCGGCAATCGCATTTTTAATTACTTCGAAGAAAATGCATATGAGACCTATCGCTTACAAGGTGATGAGTTCGCCGTCCTCGCAAACGGCGCATTAATAGCCGAACAAGATTTCATCGATAAACTTAAAAAGCTGTCCGCCCTGCTAGACAGCAACCCTTTGATGATTGATGACTACACTCCTGAAATTGACCTGACTATAGGGTTCTCGACCAATCGTGTGGATTTATTTACCGAGGCCGACATTGCGCATAGCACCGCCAAAAAGCTGAATAAAAACTACCTCAAATATTCAAAAGCGCTGAAAACCAGTGATGAATATAAAAACAACCTGCTCTGGACGGGTCTCGTTAAGAAGGCCTTAATGCAGGGACGTATTCTTAGTTACTATCAACCCATCGTCAATAATGCGACTAAAAAGATCGAAAAATATGAAGCGCTGGTGCGTATGGCGATTGAAGAGAAGGAAGAGCTAAGAATAATCTCGCCATTCTTCTTTTTGGAAATTGCTAAAAAGGCCCGGCTCTACAGCCAAATCACCGAGACAATGATTGAAAATAGTTTTAGGTATTTCGCCCATCGCAGCGAACAGATATCAATTAACCTCACGGCCGATGATATAGTCAATGATGATGTAGTCAAATATCTCATATTGATGTTAGATAAATACGACATTGGAAAACGGGTTGTGCTAGAAATTGTAGAGTCTGAAGGCATCCAGAACTTTGAGGAAGTTGAACATTTCATACGCAGGGTAAAAGAGAAGGGGTGCCAAATTGCTGTGGACGACTTTGGTACAGGGTATTCTAACTTTGAGTTTTTACTTAAACTTAAACCCGATTTTTTAAAGATTGATGGCAGCATGATTAAAAATATACATCAAGATCCTGATGCTTATAATGTGGTGGAAACCATTGTCGCATTTGCGAAAAAGAATAATATTAAAACCATTGCCGAATTCGTCAGTGAGGAGATTATCTTCGATATTGTGAGCGATCTTGGAATCGATTATTCACAGGGCTATTATTTTGGTGAACCCAAAGCCACTGTTATTTCAGATTAGGCTTAATCAATACTATCACGCCTGTGCTTTCGCCAAAAATTGATCCCGCGTTGCCAATTCGGGTTCTGATACCCACAGTGGCGCGTGGCAAGCCTGCCAAACCGGTCGGTTTTTCATAATCGACCTGAAATATTCAGCTTTAATATGCTGATTTAACCATTGATTTAAATCAGCATAGGCCGACTGCTCAAACCACTGTT
>JBNJEY010000054.1:0-9000 GCA_051746325.1 Pseudomonadota bacterium | reverse complement strand
AGTTTCTCTTCTCGAATAGCAATAATCGTATCAAAAATTATTTTAGGCGTCAGCGCTTTACGGGGAGTCCCTTTGAGGGATTCTTTGAGGGGCGTATAGACTAGATTGGCATGGCCGGCGTGTGCCTTTTTAAGCCTAAAGGTGACCCTGTGAACTAATAATTTATTGACATACTCTTGTTTGAAAATACTCGTTCTGTAGCCGAAATTACATTCGGAATTTCTAAATTCAGTGCGTTGACCATCATAAATATTCAATGTCTGTACACGTGTGATGCAATCCCTTGCTTCAGAACCATAAGCCCCAATATTTTGCACAGGAGCGGCACCAACGGTTCCGGGAATTAAAGCCAAATTTTCTAAGCCCCACCAGTCATTGTTAACCGTGAACTTAACCAAATCATGCCAATCAACACCTGCGCCGACCGAAAGCCAAACTTCATCTTGATCCTCTTTCATGATTTTTATCTGTTTGAAGGTACAGCGAATTGTCACGCCTTCAATGTCTTGAGTGAACAGTATGTTACTGCCGTCACCTATGATTTTCCAAGGCAGAGAAGCGAGTTTTATATCTGTGCGTAAAATCAAAATATCACTTTGGCGGTTAATCTCAACATAATATTGAGTTTTAACATCCACCTTAAAAGTGTTGTGGGGTAGTAGGGAGTAGTTGGCCTGAATATGCATAGATGTCTTGTGTATAATTAGATTTAGTATTTTATTATAAAGGAAGATAGGTGAGCCAACTAAAACTTTCTAAAGATTTATGGTCCTCGCAGACTGTTTTTATTATGGCCGCAATTGGTTCTGCAGTTGGATTAGGTAATATTTGGAAGTTTCCCTATATTACGGGTGAAAATGGGGGTGGTGCATTTGTATTGGTCTACTTAGCGTGTGTGTTGTTAATTGGTTTGCCGGTATTGATGTCTGAAATCGCCTTGGGCAGATCAGGTAAGGCCAATCCGATACAAGGTATGGCCAACGTAGCGCGTGAAAATGGTGCCAGTAAGCTGTGGGCCTTGTTGGGGGTTAATGGCGTTTTGGCGGGCACCTTGATTCTCTCTTTTTATACGGTCATTGCAGGTTGGGCGTTTGCCTACTTCTTTCAAAGTTTATTTGGGGCTTTTGATGGCATAACGGCTGTTGAGGTTGGTGTGAATTTTGATGGTTTATTGGCGAATCCTTATGAGTTAATATTCTGGCACACAGTCGTGACAATCGTGACGATTGTGATTGTCTCCAGAGGGGTAAAAAGTGGTTTAGAAAAAGCGATTAATTTTATGATGCCGGGTCTGCTCTTTATTTTATTAGTTTTGTTAGGGTATGCGACGACAACCGGTTCTTTTGGAGAGAGTTTTAATTTTTTGTTCTCCGCCGATTTTTCTAAATTGACTTGGGCGTCTGTCTTAGTCGCCATGGGTCATGCATTTTTTACGCTCAGTATCGGTTTAGGCACCATGATGGTGTATGGCTCTTATCTATCAAAAGAGCATTCCATTGTGAAAGCCAGTCTCTGGATTGTATTTGCAGATACGGCTGTTGCATTGTTAGCAGGCCTGGTCATTTTCTCAATTGTTTTTGCCAATGATTTAGAAGCGAGCTCTGGTCCAGGTCTTCTGTTTCAGACGCTGCCCATCGCATTTGGTCAAATGACGGCAGGCTGGTTCTTTGGCACACTCTTCTTTGCTTTAGTAGTCATGGCCGCATTGAGTTCAGCCATCTCTTTAATAGAGCCTGTTGTGAGTTGGTTTGACCAAAACTGGGGTATTAAGCGGGCAAAAGCCGCCTGGATTTTAGGGTTTATTATTTGGTTTATTGGACTTGGTACCGTTTTGTCGTTTAATGAGTGGCAAGATATTCACTTTTTAGGTGAGCGTACCTTCTTTGATTCACTCGACTTTATCACGACCAATATTATGCTGCCTCTGGGCGGGTTGCTGATGACTTTATTTGTCGCCTGGGTAATGCATCCAACAGAAAGGGGGGAGCAAATTGAATTATCATCGAACTGGATGATGTTATTTCTATTTGTTCTTAAATGGATTGCGCCGGTAGCGGTGTTGGTGGTGTTTGCCTCTAATCTAGTCGCGGTAGACAGTGCTATTGCGATGATCGCGATTGCACTGCTGATCTATATGCTCTATGCGTGGAATAGAAGCGTTAAAAGCTAAGTAAAACCTAATTTTAATTTGAATCGTAACTCATTTCTATCTCAATCATGGCTCTCAAAGAGCACTAAATATAACCCCAACCTGGATTTGTTTAGCTTGATGCGGATATTAATAGGTTGCGGTGTATTGATTTTGAACCAAGCGGTGCATCTCCAAGTACTTGTTATTAATCTTACGTTGGATTTGGTGAGAGTAACGCAAGATAGAACGCATCACGTGATAAGTTAATAGTGGCTGTTGCTCTACAAGCTCTTCAAATGCACTTTTTGACAACATTAACAGATGAGATTCTGTTTTAGAGATCACTCGCATCGTGTGTGCCACATTATCGATAAAGCTTAATTCTCCTGTCATGGCTCCTTGCTTTAAGGTGTCAATCGAGATGGAGTTTTCAGAACCGACCATTTTAAGGACTTCGAGCTTCCCTGATACTAAAATGTATAAGATCTCATCAGTTGAACCTTCATCAAAAAGGATCTCTCCTTTCACTAAGTTTTTTTGTGTCACGCTCTTCGCGAGTAATTCACACTCTTGGGAGGTTAAGTCTTGTCCTAATATGGTATCCGCGATTAATTGTGCTATTGGCATGCAATTCCTTTTAAGATGAGTGGCTTTAAACTTTATTTAATCGATTTATTTTACGCGCCGGCGAGTGGAAATGCCAGAGTAAAATATAAGGGATGGTTAATACAAAAAACGCAGATTTTAGAGCGTCTTCAAATAAGTTAGACGCTAAAAGCTAGAAATGAGAGCTCTGTTTAAAATCAGTATGGAATCTATCTGTATTGAAGCTAAGGGAGGGGTGTCAATTGACTTGATCTAAACGCTCAATGGGAAAAAAAGCATCAAATAAAGCACCTGTGCCATAGAGAAATAGAAAAATCAAAATGAATACGATAATGATAGAGCGAGCTGTTTTGTTCTCAATAAACTTTTCACGCCACTTCTCCTGGCGAATATAGGGCCAGGCTAAATAGATAAATAGACCCACGGCTAAAAGCTGCAAGGCGAAGAGTAAATATTGAATGTAATTAGGTAAATCTGTTTCAATGATCATGTTAAACCGCTCATCCTCGATGGATGCCTAATTTTAAGATTATTCACCAAACAAGTTAACCAGTGTTTGGTAGTAAATGTCCGTTAATTTATTCAAATCACTGACACTGACCTGCTCATCAATTTTGTGAATGGTCGCATTGAGTGGACCCAGTTCAATTAGCTGAGCACCAGTTGGCGCAATAAAGCGCCCATCAGAAGTGCCACCCCCCGTAGAGAGCTTTGGTTCATAGCCCAGTATGGTGTGCGTGGCTTGTTTCACAGCTTTAATAAGAGCACCATTTGATGGCGTCACAAAGGGCAATCCTGAGAGATTCCACTCTAGATCATAGTCCAAATTATGGTGGTCTAAAATCGCATGTACGCTCTCTTGTAAAGACTCTGGGGTATGCTCAGTTGAGAAACGGAAGTTAAACAATACCTCTGTTTTCCCTGGAATGACATTCGTCGCCCCTGTACCACTATTAATGTTCGAGACTTGAAAAGAGGTGGGCGGAAAATACTCATTGCCATGATCCCAATGAACTTGTACTAGCTGCTCTAATGCTGGAGCGAAGTTATGGATTGGGTTATCGGCCAGCTCAGGGTAGGCAATATGACCTTGAACGCCTTTAATCGTTAAGTGACCACTCAGTGAGCCCCGACGACCATTTTTGATAGAGTCGGCTAGTTTTTCGCTACTTGAGGGCTCGCCCACCAAGCAATACTCAAACTTCTCATTTCTAGCTTCCAAGGCTTCAATCACTTTAACCGTGCCATCTAAAGCAGGACCCTCCTCATCGCTGGTAATCAAAAAGGCGATAGAACCTCTATGGTCAGGATACGTCTCTATAAAACGTTTACTGGCCACCATAAAGCAAGCAATACTACTTTTCATATCCGCAGTGCCACGACCAAACATGATATCGCCTTCAATATGCGCAGAAAAGGGCGGATAGGTCCATTCTGATTCCGGTCCGGTTGGTACCACATCGGTATGGCCTGCAAAGACTAAACAAGGGCTTGCTGTGCCTTTGCGAGACCAGATATTATCCACTTGGCCAAATTTCATGTATTCGGTATTAAACCCTAGAGGCGTTAAGTAGTCGGCAATAATTTGCTGACAGCCTTTGTCATTAGGGGTGACTGAATCAATCTGGATAAGTTGTTGGGCAAGTTGAATGGTTTCGGTCATGGTAGTATCACACTCTATTAAATCTATTAAGGAGTTATTCTAGGGGTTTATACTAGGTTTGAGAAGACCCCAGAAGACTTTAATCTAAATTATGAATAATTAGAGCAAAGTTTCATACTCGGCGGCTTTAAAACCAATCAGTAGTTGGCTCTCCATTTCTAAAATAGGGCGTTTAATCAATGTCGGCCGCTCTAAGAGAATAGACAGATCTGCACCAGACATTAACTGGACTTTTTGTTCATCACTTATCTGCCTCCAGCTTGTGCTACGCTTATTGACCAAGAGTTCAATGGGTTGACTTTCTAACCAGCGTTGAATGGTTGAGAGTGCCAATCCCTCTTTTCTAAGGTCATGAAAAGTGTATTGAACAGAATTCACGTCTAAAAACTTACGCGCTTTGCGCACGGTGTCGCAGTTTGAAATACCATATAAAATCATAAGATGAGGCTTCGTTAATTAAGGTTGTTTATTATAAGGACAAACAGTAACAATTTGTTTGAAAAGGCAACTCTGCTGTCTATCTAATGTCTAATTTTAAGCTCTAATTTTATTAATATTCTAAATCGACCTGGCCTGTTCTTTAATCTCAATAACCGGCTATTTAGTTTGTTTTGATCGAGTTTAGAGTGTTTTATCTCCCCCTGATTCGTGCAAAGGCGTTAAGGAGCAGGTATACTTCTGTTTAAATTTTTTAACCTTTATTTAACGAGAATAGCATTATGACAATTAAACGAATCGGACACCGTTATAGCGATACTAAAACTGGCGCGACCTTAGATGTGTGGTTTCCACGTTCTAACAAAGAGATAGCCCGTAACTGTTTGGCTTTGCAAGTGGGTTTGATTAAAAGTGATTTTGTCACGGTAGAAATCGCCTCAGTTGATGAGGCGCCAAAATCGGCTGAAGAGGCTTATCTTCGTCTGCATTTATTGTCTGAATGTGCTGTTAAGCCCAATGAGATTAATTTAGAGGGCGTGTTTGGACTTTTAAGCAATGTGGTTTGGACAAGTGCTGGCCCAGTTTTACCCACTGAGGTTGAAAACTTACGTGAAGCGATTGCGGGTGAAGTACACCAGTTTAACGTGACCTGCATTGATAAGTTTCCTCGTATGACAGATTATGTAATTCCTGAAGGGGTGCGTATTGGTAATGCTGATCGGGTGAGACTGGGTGCACATTTAGCACCCGGAACAACGATTATGCATGAAGGCTTTGTTAACTTTAATGCAGGTACACTGGGCAACTCAATGATAGAAGGCCGTATCAGTGCAGGCGTGGTTGTAGGCGAAAACAGTGATATTGGTGGCGGTGCATCTATTATGGGAACGCTTTCTGGTGGCGGTAAGCAAGTTATTTCAATGGGAGAAAGAAATCTATTGGGTGCCAATGCGGGACTGGGTATCTCCCTAGGCGATGATTGTATTGTTGAATCGGGGCTTTATCTGACGGCAGGTACAAAAGTGAAAATGCCGAATGGTTCTATTGTTTCTGCACGTGATTTATCTGGTCAGTCTAAGTTACTGTTTAGACGTCATAGCCAAACAGGTGCGGTTGAAGCAATCGTAACCGACGGCACCTTGTGGAGTGGTTTAAACAGTGCGCTTCATAGCAACGATTGATTGAAAGTTGATTTAAGTGCCTCTTTAAACGGTTAACTTAATTCAAAAATCGACTCATTGCTCAGCCTTTCTGGTTGAGTAATTCCATCCGTTTGCCATCTAAGCGCTTATACTTTCTGCATCTCCCCCTGATACAAATACACTATCGATTGATCACTTTCTGTCTATGTAAAAACGATTGGCTTTTAACTCTATCTGTTTTCGGGGGGGTATATTATTGGTTTATTGGTATAATTTATTTTTGAATGCTTTTAAGCTGAGGGAGTTTTGATGGCGAAGGTTTTGGGTTTTGATCATGTCACTATTATTGTAAGAGATGCTAGAGCATCTCTTGAATTTTATCAGCAGTTACTGGGTGTGTCGTTATTAGATCGACCAGATCTAGGGTTTCCTGGATATTGGGTTGATTTACATGCTGGGCAAAGTTTGCATATTATGCAGTTGGATAATCCTAACAGGGGCACCGTTCGTCCAGTACACGGTGGTAGAGATTACCATTTTGCATTAAGAGTCGATTCCATCACCGGTTATGCTGAAAAGTTAGAGGCTTTACAGGTCACCTATACCGCCAGTAAATCAGGAAGAAAAGCCTTGTTTATTAAAGATTTAGATAACAATGCATTTGAATTATTTGAATATTATGGCGTTTAAACAGGAGATTATCCACTCCTATCCTTGATGATTGGAATAACGTCTGTACCGATTAGAGTGCTTAACGTTGACTCACTTCTGTGATATTTTAAATTCACCAGGCCCGCTCAACTCTAATATTTAGACTGTCGGCGGATTGTCTAAAGGCATTAAAATCAGAGCATCTCCTTCTCCATCATATCCAGTAAGGTTTCAATAAACGCTTGTTTTTGTGCTTTGTCAGAAATCGCTCTATTCTGGGTATCACTTATTAAAAACACATCTTCGGCTTTCTCGCCAACCGTATAAATTTTGGCATCGTGTAGGCGAATATTACAAGTTTTTAAGCTACAGCCTATTTTGGACAAGAGACCAGGAATGTCTTTGGTATTAATGCAGAGTTCAGTCAGGTGGTCGTTAATTTTATGGAAGTTAATATCAGTAGGCGTTTCAAAACAACGAACTCTACGCGCCTGACGAGATAGGTTACTCTCTTCGAGATTAATGTCTGGCAGGGAGAGTTGTTGGTGAATTTTTTGTAGAACTTCAGCGTGTCGACTCTCTTCGACAAATGAGTGTGTCTCACGACTTAGAAAGTAGAAAATAACTAAAGTCATTTGTGTGGTCGTACTGTAAACACGGGCTTCAACCACGTCGACATTAAGCTTATCTAAGGTTAGGGTGATGTGCGCAAAAAGATAATCCCTATCAGGCATATAGATCATTAATTCAGTAGCCCCCAGTTGTGTCTGATTTTTTAGAAATAGGTGGGTTTTATCCAGGTCAACATTGTAGAGTTTTTTGGTGATTCTTGCGACCTCTTGCGAATTTTGACGACTGAAAAAATCACTTTTAGTCAGGCTATTCCAAAAGTTTTTGTAATCGGTCGAACTGATGCCTTTTTTAGAGAGCATCTCTTTAGCTTGTTCTTGGGTTTTAAGGGCTTTTTTGCTCTTGTTTTTAGGCACACTAATCGACAGATCGAGGGCATTTGAAGTTTGGTTGTAGAGTTCTAAAAACAGCGAGTTTTTCCAATCATTCCAGACATTTTCCGAGGTTGCACAAATATCCGCAACCGATAATAGATAGAGGTAATCTAAATGTTCTTGATCTCCCACTAAGGTTGCAAAATAGGTAATGACTTCGGGGTCACTTAGGTCTTTACGCTGAGCGAAGCCTGGGAAGTCGAGATGGTGGTGCACAAGCCAGGCAATCATCTCACTATCTTTTTTAGAAAGATTGTGGTGTTTGGCAAAAGTGAGTGCATCTTGTGCGCCAAGCACTTCATGCGAGCCGCCACGACCTTTTGCAATATCGTGAAATAGCCCCGCTAAAAATAGAAGTTCAGGTTTACATAGTTGGTTGGCGATCTCATGCGCCGTTGGAAATTCATAAGTATAAGCATCGACAAAAAATCGGCGTAAATTACGAATCACAAGTATGGTGTGTTCATCCACTGTGTAGGCATGAAAAATATCAAACTGCATAAGGCCGGTTATTTTTTTGAATACTGGTAAATAGGCGCTTAAAAAACCATAACTATGCATTCGTTTGACGGCGGCATTAACGCCTTTGGGCTGACGGAAAATTTCCATAAACAGTGCTTTGTTAATCGGGTCATTACGAAAGTCATCGTCTATTAAATAGAGGTGCTCACGGATTGCGCGAATGGTATTAGAGCGCAGGCCTTTAACATTGGGAAGACTTTCTAAAACGATAAATGCTTCTAGAAGGGTGGTTGGGTTTTTTTGAAAAATTCTAGGGTGTTTGATGTCGAGATATTGGTTAACCAATTGAAAGCGACTATTGATTGAAATAATTTCAGGCTCTAGGTCGTCGAACAGAACCTCCTGAAAATGTTGTAACAAAATTTCATTGAGTTTTACCACCGTTTGCACATTGCGGTAATAACTGCTCATGAACTGCTCAACTGCCATTTTTTCATCGGTATCGGTATAGCCATAAGATTCAGCAATGGATTGTTGGTTATCAAATTGTAAGCGGTCTTCACGGCGTCTTTTGAGGTGCTGTAAGGCAAAACGAGTACGGTTAAGAAATTTGTAAGCGGCTTCTATTTCTAAATACTCTTCGGTGCTGATAAAATTTCGTTGCACCAATTCATTGATAGAATTTGCATTAAAGTGACGTTTTGCGACCCAATAGATTGTTTGGATATCCCTTAAGCCGCCTGGACTCTCTTTAATGTTAGGTTCAAGCTGATAAACGGTGTCATTAAAACGTTTATGGCGCTTTTTTTGCTCATCGACTTTGCCCTGAAAGAATGTTTTTGTTTCCCAGAAACCCTCTCGACTCCAAATGTTTTGCAAGCGTTCAAATGCATGGTAATCCCC
>JBNJEY010000053.1:0-9053 GCA_051746325.1 Pseudomonadota bacterium | reverse complement strand
GTAATGTCATTGTTGGTATGTCCTGGAGTATGCAGGACTTTAATTTCTTGATTACCCAGATTGAAAATATCGCCTTCAACCGCCAGAATATCCGCACATTCAGAGCCAGAGTTTTTATGGACAACGATTTTCCCTTTGGTGTGCTTACGCATCGGACCGGCACCGGTTATGTGGTCGGCATGAATATGGGTTTCGAAAAGGTATTTAATATTTAAGCCTAACTCTTTGATATGTTGCATGTCACGCTCAGAACGCTCTAAAACGGAGTCAATAACAGCGGCTTCCTTAGTGGCTTCATCCCAAATAAAATAGGTGTAAGTCCAGGTGTCATAATCAAAAAGTTGACGGATTTTCATACTAAATGCCTTGTGGTTTGTTTGCTATAATACGTTCAATTAAATTTTTATCTGAATTTGATGAAGTATTTCGTTAGATATACGTAGGTGTTAAGCATACGACATAAGCGAATGCTTAAATTATTATTATCCTTGCTAAGAGTATCCCCGTCAACTATGTCTGAAGTTTCCTTTACTGTTCAAAAAAATGCGTTATCCAAATTATTAGATGCCTGTTTGATTAAAGATCGTGTGCGCCTGCAAAAGGCATTAAACAGGTTAGATCTTAAGACGCTCAAAGAAACTGACCAGGCCTGGTTAAATTGGGCAAACCAAGTTCAATCCTCTCTTCAACAGGTTGAAAAACGCCGTCATAGCCTGCCTAAGATTGAATACGATGATTCTTTACCCGTTGCTGCAAGAAAAGAGGAACTGGTCAAGCTTATCCGTGATAACCAGGTTGTGGTCATTGCAGGAGAGACAGGCTCGGGTAAAACCACGCAGATTCCAAAAATTTGTTTAGAAGCGGGCTTAGGAGTACGTGGCAGAATCGGCTGTACCCAACCAAGGAGATTAGCCGCGCGTAGCGTCTCCGAACGTATTGCTGAAGAGCTCGGAGGGCGACTAGGGGATATTGTCGGTTATCAGGTACGCTTTTTAGATTTGGTCAAAGCGCACAGTCTGATTAAGGTGATGACCGATGGGATTTTACTGGCCGAAATTCAAAATGATCCAATGCTTATGCAATATGAGACCATTATTATTGATGAAGCGCATGAGCGCAGTATCAATATTGATTTCTTATTGGGCATTCTAAAACAGCTACTGCTCAAACGCCCTGATTTTAAAGTCATCATCACCTCGGCCACAATCGACACTCAACGGTTTGCCGACCACTTTACCCTAAATGGCAAGCGCCCTCCGGTGGTTGAAGTCTCTGGGCGTACCTATCCAGTTGAATTGCGTTATCGACCACTGTCCTCTTATGAGGATGATGCCGGCAATGAGATAGAGCAGGATATGACCACGGGCATTGCCGATGCGATTGATGAACTCGCGCTAGAAGATCCTTTTGGCGACGTATTGGTGTTTCAGGTCGGTGAGCGTGACATTAAGGAAACCGCCGAGGCATTGCGCAAACGTAATCTAAAAAACACCGAAGTCATACCACTGTATGCCCGTTTGTCGATGACCGAACAGCAAAAAATCTTTAAAACCTCGCAAAAACGCCGCATTATTCTCAGTACCAATGTGGCCGAAACATCATTAACAGTGCCTGGCATTAAGTATGTGATTGACCCAGGCCTGGTGAGAATCAGTCGTTACAGTGTGCGTAATAAAATACTGCGCTTACCGATTGAGAAAATATCGCAAGCTTCTGCTAATCAACGTAAAGGGCGTTGTGGACGCGTCAGTGCCGGGATCTGTATTCGTCTATATGATGAAGCCAGTTTTAACGCTCGACCTGAATTTACCGATCCTGAAATTCATCGTACCTCACTCTCTTCGGTCATTCTGACGATGGCGCAGCTCTCTTTGGGCGATGTGAAGCACTTTCCGTTTATTGAAGCGCCGTCCGATAAATCGGTCAACGATGGTTATCGTCAGTTACATGAGTTGGGCGCATTGGACGATCAGCGTCGCTTAACGGCAGAAGGGCGCCAGATCGCTAAACTGCCGGTCGACCCAAGTGTCGCCAAAATGGTGATCGAAGCCGAAAAAAACGGCGTATTGGCCGAGTTGATTGTCATCGCTTCGGCCTTGAGTATTCAAGACCCGCGTGCTATCAATCAAACCACCATGCAGGCGGCAAGAATCGCACATAAACCCTTTGAAGATGAACGCTCAGATTTCTTGTTCTTTTTGAATTTATGGCACTTTTATGAGTATCAACGCCGTCATCTTTCAGAAAATAAGCTGAGAAAGCTGTGTAAAACCAATTTCCTCTCCTATATGCGGATGAAAGAGTGGCATGAGTTGACGATGCAGATTGAGCAGAGTCTTAAGCGTATTGGTCTGCGTGTCGGCCAATTACACCTGTTTGAAGAGGTCACGGAAGGCAATGTCGTCAAGGAACGCCTAAGCGAACTGCACAGTGTCGCAGTTCATAAATCCCTGTTAGCGGGTCTGCTGGGCAATGTGGCTTTACGCGACGATGACAAATCCTATATGGGTGCACGTAATA
Source organism: Pseudomonadota bacterium (assembly GCA_051746325.1). Classification (GTDB taxonomy): domain Bacteria; phylum Pseudomonadota; class Gammaproteobacteria; order Thiomicrospirales; family Thiomicrospiraceae; genus Thiomicrorhabdus. The sequence goes on along the minus strand of JBNJEY010000053.1, from coordinate 6,533 downwards.
CCAAGCTGTTTATCCACCCGAGTTCCACTCTCTATAAGCGTAAGCCTAAGTGGCTTTTGGCAGGCGAGTTGGTCGAGACGACGAAGCTCTATGCACGAAACACGGCTGCTATCGATATCCAATGGATAGAAAGCCTTGCCAAACATTTAATTAAACATAACTACAGTGATCCTCATTGGCAAAAGAAAAGCGGGCAAGTTGGTGCCTATGAATCGATTACGTTGTACGGTTTGCCCATTGTCAATCGACGCCACTGTAATTATGGACCGATTGATCCAGTTGAATCACATAAGCTTTTTATTCGTCATGGTTTAGTGGAGGGGGAGTTATTAACGCGTGCGGCCTTTTTTAAGCATAACCAAGCACTGATTGAAAAAATAGAGAAGCTTGAGCACAAATTGCGTCGTCCGGATTTTCTGGTGGATGATGAAGTGCTTTATCAATTCTATGACGAGCGCATTCCGAAACATATCTTTAGCCAGCCAGCATTAGATAAGTGGGTTAAGAAATCTTTGCGAGAAGCACCTGAGAAATTAGAGGCACTTTTCTTAACAGAAGATGACCTAATGAAGCAGGAAGCGAACGCGGATTTCCTAAAAGAGTATCCGGATCAGATACAGCTTTCTAATCAACTTAATTTTGCGGTAGATTACCATTTTGAACCGGGTCAGAAACGCGACGGCCTGATTTATCATATCCCCTTGTCGAGTCTGAATTTACTGCAAGAGAGTGATTTTGAATGGTTAACGCCCGGCCTGTTGAAAGAGAAGACCTCCTTTTATATCAAGTCATTACCTAAACAACTTAGAAAGCAGTTTATACCCGCACCGCATTATGCGGAGTTGGTTTTGTCAGAGATGTCTCCGGAAAAAACCATTAAAAGTGGTCGTAAAGAGTCCTATCTCAATCAATTGGTCTGGGCGCTGAACCGCCGAGGAAATCTCAAGGTCTCCACCAGTGATTTTGAAGCGATTGAGTTGCCAGATTACCTGTTACCCTTTTTTGTTTTGCAAGATGATAAGGACAAGGTGATTGCCGAAGATGCCAGTCTGAGTCTCTTAAAATCTCAGTATCAGCATCTAGTCGATGCCAAAATTCAACAGCATCAGTCGCGTAAAAAGCAGAGCAGTACCATTATTACAGAGTGGAATTTTGGCGATTTAGAGCCGTCACAAACCATTAAAAGCCACGGGGTTGAGATGGTGGCTTATCCCGCTTTACAGTGCCAGGATAATAGGCTTAGCTTGGAGTTAATGGGCGATGAGGTGGAGGCCTTAGAGGCACATGCCCAGGCCGTGTTGTTTTTGATTCGCACCGAGTTGGCAGATAAACTCAGGTATCTGCAAAAGAAGCTCCCTTTGCAAAAGGCTTGCTTATGTTATGCGCCCTACGGCACTTGTCAGGACTTAACCCAGCAGGTGATTGACCGTGCCTTAGATCAGTTAGTGCCGCATCCTGAAAATGTGCGCCGTCAAGCGGACTACCAAGCCACCTTGGAAAAGGTACGTCTGCATTGGATTGAGTCGGCGCAAGCGGTCGCAGTGCAGGTCAATGCTATTTTTAGCCAACATCAAGCGATTGCCAAGCGGGTAAGAGGGCGGGTGAATCCACGATGGTTGGCCTCCATTGCCGATATTCAACAACAGTTAGACGGCCTAATTTCCAAGGATTTTGTCAGAAAGACGCCAGAGGAGTGGTTTAAGCAGATCAGCCGTTACCTGAAAGGTTTGGAAGTGCGTTTGGATAAGATAGAGCAAGACCCGAGTAAAGATCAATTGGCGATTCGGCAGATTCAGCCGGTGTTAAAAGCTTATCAAGCTTTAGCGCAGGAGTCCGCTTATCAAAACCTACCAGGCCTGGTCGAAATCCGCTGGTTGATTGAGGAGTTAAGGTTATCACTGTTTGCACAACCGATGAAAACCTTAATGCCGATTTCAGTGCCGCGTCTTGAAAAGAAAATTAAAGCGCTGTAACTGTAATAGTGCAGTGTTTTAATTAATCTGTTTATTCACCCGTCTTGTAGACGTCAACCCACTGCGGATCAAATTCTGTTTGATTCAGCTCCTCTCCTAGCTCTGTCATTTTGAGTTCCAGTGCCTCTTTTTCAGCCTCTAGATCAATCAAAGCATGGTTATTGTCTTCTAGTTGATGCATCTGTTGCAGACCCAGGTGGTAGAAACGGAGAATTTTCATGGCATGTTTGTCATTCTGCTCGACTTGATCTTTGACCTTTTGCAGAACATTTGAGATGTGCATTAAGCTTCTTTTTAGACGCCATGAATACATTGACTCCTTCATCCAAGCTTTATCCGCAAACCAGGTTTTGACGATAAAGCCGGTAATCATTAAGCCGACAAAGGCCCCCAGTAAGTTCAATATCAGTTTATTATTTGAATATTCGCCTAAGATTGTTACCGTTAAATGAGCGGTTGCAAAGCCGATAATTATAAACATCAGCATAATGATCAGTGTGGCATTACGGGTTTTCTTTCTATAAACTTTAGGATCAATATTTTCTATTTTAAACATGATTTTCTCTGCAATTTTCTTGGGTTATGTGGGTTGGAGATGAGTGCTTAATCGGTCTTCAATCGATAAATTTAGAGTGGTTTATAGCTCTGAGACAGAGCGCTATTGTACCATTTTGCAACTCGGTTGTGAGTTGTGGCGATCTGTTATCGGGCTTGTATTAGCAATTTTTTTGGGTATACTAAAGTTCAAATTTTGTCGGAGTGCCTTTAGGCTGAGATCGCGAAAGCGGGATCCGTAGAACCTGAACTGGTTAATGCCAGCGGAGGGAACAATCAGATATTTATTCTTAAATTTCATGATTGCTGCAACGATATTTATATTGATGAAGTGATTTACAGTCCGTTCAAAAACGCATCCGGACGACTGAAGCCTCCCTAAATCCTTGTAAAATCCTGCTATAGCACTTATTTAATTTTATCTTATCTGTTTTCTACATCGTCTAAGAGCTTCGCCTATTTTTAATTCTTTTTAAAAAGGCCAAGCCCATGAATACCAATCAAAAAACGACCAATCAAACTGACCGTAAGAGCACGGATCGCCGTGAAAGACGCGCATCGGCCGAGGCGTTTATTCAAAACGTCTCGGGTCAATCGTTCCCTAATTCCAAAAAAATCTATATTTCGGGAAAAACCCACGATATTAAAGTCGGTATGCGCCAAATCGCCGTTACCGATACCTTTGTCAGTGGCACCGAAGAGCACCCCGTCTTAGAGCCAAATGAACCGATTAATGTCTATGATACTTCTGGCGCCTATACCGACCCGACTATTGAGATTGATGTCTATAAAGGCCTGCCGCAAATTAGAAAATCGTGGATTGAAGCCCGTGACGATACCGAAACCTTAAATTCAGTGAGCTCAAAATTCACTCAACAACGGCTGGCAAATGAAAGGCTAGACCACATCCGTTTCGAACAGTTACCGACCGTTAAATGCGCTTTAGCCGGTAAAAACGTCACTCAAATGCACTATGCTCGCCAAGGCATTATCACGCCAGAGATGGAGTACATTGCCATTCGCGAAAATATGCAACGGGCGCAACTGCGTGATGAAGAGCTGACTCAGCAACATGCAGGGCAATCGTTTGGTGCCGCTTTACCTAAAGAGATTACGCCTGAGTTTGTACGCGATGAAGTCGCGCGTGGCCGTGCGGTGATTCCGTGTAATATCAACCACCCTGAAAGTGAGCCGATGATTATTGGGCGTAATTTTTTAATTAAGGTCAATGCCAATATCGGTAACTCGTCCGTTGGCTCGTCTATTCCTGAAGAAGTTGAAAAGCTCGTCTGGTCGACCAAGTGGGGTGCGGATACCGTTATGGATCTCTCTACCGGGCGCAATATTCATGAAACGCGTGAATGGATTATGCGTAACGCGCCGGTACCCATCGGCACAGTGCCAATCTATCAAGCACTAGAGAAGGTTAATGGCGTCGCTGAGGATCTTACTTGGGAAGTCTTTCGCGACACCCTAATAGAGCAAGCAGAGCAGGGCGTCGATTACTTTACGATCCATGCCGGTGTGTTACTGCGCTATGTGCCGATGACGGCTAAACGTGTTACAGGCATTGTCTCGCGTGGCGGCTCAATTATGGCCAAATGGTGTCTAGCGCACCATCAGGAGAGCTTTCTTTACACCCATTTTGAAGATATTTGTCAAATTATGAAAGCCTATGATGTCACTATCTCATTAGGCGATGGCTTGCGTCCGGGTTCAGTGGCCGATGCCAACGATGAAGCGCAGTTTGCAGAATTGGAAACCTTAGGAGAGTTGACCAAGATTGCCTGGAAGCATGATGTGCAGGTTATTATCGAAGGTCCAGGCCACATCCCTTTGCATATGATTAAAGAGAATGTAGACAGACAACTTGAGGTCTGTGGCGAAGCGCCTTTTTATACCTTAGGGCCCCTAACCACCGATATCGCACCGGGTTATGATCACATTACATCTGGGATTGGTGCCGCCAATATCGGTTGGTATGGTTGTGCGATGTTGTGCTATGTCACGCCTAAGGAACATTTAGGCCTGCCTAATAAAGAGGATGTTAAAGAGGGCTTAATGACCTATAAAATTGCCGCCCATGCTGGCGATTTGGCAAAGGGTCATCCTGGTGCGCAGGTTCGTGACAATGCTTTATCGAAAGCCCGTTTTGACTTCCGTTGGGAAGATCAGTTTAATTTGGGGCTTGATCCTGAACGCGCTCGCTCTTACCACGATGAAACGATTCCGCAAGAGTCCGGTAAGGTTGCGCACTTCTGTTCGATGTGTGGTCCAAAATTTTGTTCGATGAAAATCTCCCATGAAGTCCGTGAATATGCAGCAGCACAAGAAACCGCTCAAACTCAGCCAGGACAGATTACTGAAATTTCGTTAGACATGATTAAAGAGGGCATGATTGAAAAGTCTAAGGAATTTAGAGCTTCGGGCAGCGAAATCTATCAGAAGGAAGTCTAAATTGGCAACGCAAAAGGCAAGCTCTGGCGAACACAAGCCACCGATTGCCATTTTGGGTGCGGGGCTGATGGGCAGAATGTTGGCCATCTCTTTAATGGACGATTATCAGGTCTTTCTGTTTGATAAGGATGACAAAGAAGGTCAATGCAGCGCGGCTTATTTGGCCGCTGCTATGTTGGCACCGCTAGCGGAATCGGCCGACTGTTCTAGAGAAATTATGCAATTGGGTGAGATGGCTTTGGATCTTTGGCCTGATTTTTTAAAGAGGCTGGATACGCCGGTTTTTTTCCAACAGAAAGGCAGTTTAATTGTCTCTTTTGAGCAGGATAAGAGCGATTTAAAACAGTTTAAGTCCCGTTTAAAAGGCATTGATTATAAAGTGGTTTATGATGCCGAACTGGATGAGTTAGAGCCTGGATTAAACCACTGTTTCAAATCCGCTCTATACTTGCCGAATGAAGGCCAATTGGATAATCGTCAACTACTGAACGCCATGGCCACTGCCTTAAATAAGAGTGATGTGCAGTGGTTTGAGAGCACGGCTGTTGAGTCTACTTCGAATGGCTTTCAAGTGGCGGGTGAGCCTTTAGAAAGTTTTTTGAACGAGAAACTGAACCTCAAAACCCATGCTCAATTTGATTGGATATTCGATTGCCGTGGATTGGGTACTCAGGCCGACACGGCTTTAAATAAAGAGTCTATAGACCACTCAAAGGCAAGCAAGTTAAGAGGGGTTAGGGGAGAGGTCGTAAGACTCAGAGCGCCGGGTGTCGATTTGACGAGGCCTGTTCGTTTAATGCATCCCCGATATCCGATTTACATCGCCCCTAAAGGAGATGGTCTGTTTGTCGTTGGTGCCACGCAAATTGAATCAGAGGACAGTCGCAATCCTACGGTGCGCTCCACTCTTGAGCTATTGTCGGCCTGCTTTAGCGTGCACAGCGGCTTTGCAGAAGCGGAAATTCTGGGTATTGAATCCGGACTACGTCCGGCTTATTTAGATAACGAACCTAAGATTATCGTTAAAGAGAGGCAGGTTTGCGTCAATGGATTATTTAGACATGGTTATCTATTAGCCCCTGTTATATTGCAACAATGTCTAAATATTATACAGGGCAATGTCAGTGATATAAGCATCACCCAGTTAATGCCTAAGTTGGTTGAAGAGCTTAGAGCAAAGCAGAGGAGGTAACAAATGATGGTTTTTATTAACAATGAACCCTATGAAATAGCCCCCAGTAGCACTCTTAAACAGGCTCTATTGGCCTTTGGCGCCCAACCGCCCTATGCCATTTTAGTGAATGATGTGTTTTTACCGCAGTCCGAACATCTACAGTTTGTTTTGACGATGCTTGATCGCATTGAAGTCATCGGTGCCATTCAAGGTGGGTAATTTCATAAATAAGAGAACAGCCGTCAACAGAAGAAGAACTTATGAGTAAAGAATACAGTAGTAAAGAGACATTAAATATCTATGGCACAAAACTGAATAGCCGCTTATTGATCGGTAGTGCGCTCTACCCCTCTCCCTTTATTATGCAGCAGGCG
>JBNJEY010000052.1:0-9121 GCA_051746325.1 Pseudomonadota bacterium | reverse complement strand
CAAGGCAACGTGACCAGTGTCAAAATTTTAAATTGTAATACTCATGCAACTGAGCAGTTTCAATCTGCCGCAGAGAAAGCGGTTTATCGTTCAGAGCCATTACCCGCTCCGCCAGTGCCAGAACTATTTGAAAGAGTAATTACTTTTGAATTTAAACCATAGCGCTCCCACTTACACTCATATGATAAGAAGATGATTAAAATGACTATTTTAAATTTAAAACTTGCCAAGCCTGTGCAAAGTGTCAGCAAACGACTCACGGTGGCTCTTTTGTCAGCCACCTTATTATCAGGATCTCTGTTCTCCAGTGGTGCTGTAGCAGAATTAACCATTGAAATCAGTGAAGGGTATGACAATGCGATTCCGATTGCTATTGTGCCTTTTAGTTATGAAGTTGAGAGGCCACAGCAAGTCTCTGGCAGTAAAACACCCGTGGACCTAGCGCAAGTGGTTGCGGCTGATTTACGACGCAGTGGCCGCTTTAGCCCCATCCCTAATAGACAGCTTCTAGCTATGCCAAAGTCGGTAGAGACAATCGAATACAGACAATGGCGTAATTTGGACGTTGATAATATGTTGATGGGCAAGCTGATTGATGAAGGCAACGGTTTCTATAAAGTAGAGATGCGTTTTATGGATGTATTACGTAAAAAACAGGTTATCGGTAAGCGTTGGAACCATATTCCAAAAGCCAATCTCCGTCAGGTTGCACACCAAATGAGCGATCTTATTTATGAAGAGCTGACCGGTGTGCGCGGCGCATTTAATACCCAAATTGCTTATGTGACATTGCAAAAAAACAAAGGTAAGCGTCATTACACGCTTGAGGTCGCAGATTCGGATGGCTTCAATCCACAGCCAATTTTAAAGTCGAATCAGCCGATTATGTCACCGAGTTGGTCGCCTGATGGCAAGAAGCTTGCCTATGTCTCTTTTGAGAATGGCCGCTCTCAAATTTTCATACAAAGTTTAGATGGCAAATATCGTCAGAATATTGCGAAGTTCAAAGGGATCAATGGTGCGCCAGCCTGGTCGCCAGATGGCACTAAGTTGGCCCTGACTCTATCAAAGGATGGCAGTGCGGATATTTATATTATGGATATCGCAACTCAAAAACTGCAGCGTTTGACCACCAAAAGATCGATTGAAACTGAAGCCACTTGGGCACCGAATGGTCGTTCACTATTTTTCAATTCTGATAGACGAGGCCAACCTCAAGTCTTCCAGGTATTTTTAGATACCCGCGATATTCGACGGATCACCTATGATGGAAATTATAACGCTACCCCTGAAATCTCACCAGACGGTCGCTATTTATCGGTTGTGCATGGTAAGGGTGGGTTTCATATTGGTTTATTAGATTTATATACTAATGAATTCAATATTTTAACGGATACGTTTTTAGATGAGTCTCCTACTTTTTCACCAAATGGTGAGATGATTTTGTACGCCATGAATCGCAATGGTAAGGGGCAGTTAGCGGTGGTTGCAATTGATGGCAAAACATCGCAAACACTTAAAGTCAAAGATGGAGAAGTCAGAGAGCCTGCATGGGGTCCCTATTTAACTCATTAATATTTAAATACTCTGGGATCTTTGCAATAGTCAGGGATGCGATAAAACGACGAGCGGCTTCTTTAGGGTACAAAGTTTTGCTGATCAAGGCAGTAGCTCGTCCATTTATAATCTCATGCAAAGGTCTCAAGATATAATCGTTTTACTTGAATATTTTAAAAAGGTAACTAGTTATGAATCATTTGAAAAGTTTATTTACGCTCGCAATCGTGGCCTCATTAACGGCCTGTACTAGTTCTCCCCCAAGAGGTGCAGGCGATATTTCAGACGCAGAGGCTGTTTCTGATACCGCACCCGGTATTAATGGTGACGCAACAGGTGTTGAAGTTATACCAGCCAATGGCGGTCTTTCTACCGATGGTGGCTCAATGGGTCAGTCTTTGGATGGCAGCTCAAGCGATTACCCTTCGGATGAGATGACCATGGTAGATGTTGCAGAGCTTTATGAACCCATTATCTACTTTGGTTATGACCAGTATGAATTAGATAATAAAAACACGGAAATCGTTAAGTTTTACGCACAAGAGATGATGGCTATCCCCAGTCAAAAAATTGTGCTAAAAGGACACACCGACGAACGCGGTTCGCCTGAGTATAACTTGGCTCTAGGCGAGAAACGTGCCAAAACAGTGGCTCAAGCATTTATGTTATTTGGCATTGCACAATCACGCATAGATATCGTTAGCTTTGGAGAAGAGCAACCTGCTGTGGCTGGTAGTAATGAAAACTCATGGCAAAAAAATCGCCGTGTTGAACTTATTATTCGTTAACTCAAGGTCTCTAGAAATTAAAGTTCCATCAACTTAAATACCATCAATCTAAGTCGCCATTGATCGCAATAGGTCAATAAATCACATAGGCGATTTTAGTCCCATTCAGAGTGATAATCTCGTTAAAAGTTCTGTTAAAGGTTGCCCATATGAAAAAAATATTACCATTGAGCCTTTCGGGCTTAGTCGCTGTGACACTTTGGATGCCCATCACATCGGTTAATGCCGCGGGCAATTCCATTGAACAGAGAGTGCAGCGCTTAGAACGCATGACTGAAAACCCTGTTTTATTACAGTTAAGCCGTCGTTTGGGGGAGCAGCAGCGTGAAATTCAACAGTTGCATGATGCTATCGATCGGCTCAAACGTGATTTACGCAATGCCGAGCATAAGTCTGATAAACGTTATAAAGAGACTGATGACCGTTTAAGTGCTTTAGAGTCAGGTTCCGCAGTTCAGGCTACAAATTCAGCTCCAACGGCTACTTTGCCTTCAACAGGCTCAGGCAGAGTGGATCAGGTTCTTGCGGGGCCAATCAAGACAGTTCGAGCGACAGATTTAGAGAAAGAGAAATATCAAAAGGCTTTTTCTCAAATGAAGGCCGCAAAATATGATGATGCAATCAACGCCTTTGAGCAGTTTTTATCTAGCTATCCACAGAGCGAACTCGCGAGTAATGCCGCTTACTGGGCAGGTGAGGGGTATCTGATTAAAAAACAGAATCAAGCGGCTTTAGACTCTTTTATGGTCGTGATTGAACGTTATCCTGATGCATCTAAAGTTGCAGATGCTCAACTTAGAGCGGCGGACAGTTTAGCGAATCTGGATCGACTTGAAGACGCTAAAAAAATGTATCAAAATGTGATCAATGCTCACCCGAACAGTCGTGCTGCGGAATCGGCCTCTAAAAGATTAAATGGTTTGCAATAATGTCTCTACGAACAAAAACCAAACTGTCTAATAGAGCCACGCCCGCAGTTATTTTACTTTCGGGTGGTCTTGACTCTGCCACAACGCTTGCGATGGCAATATCACAGGGATTTGAGTGCCATACTATTAGTTTTGATTATGGTCAGAGAACACGTTCGGAACTCTATGCGGCTGAAAAACTTTCTAAACAGATGGGGGCTTTATCGCATCGAGTAATGAGTGTCGACATGAGTCAGATTGGTGGCTCAGCCTTAACCGATAATAGTATCGATGTACCGATTGGTGGCGTTGATAAATCTGCAATACCCGTTACCTATGTTCCAGCGAGAAATACGGTATTTTTGTCATTTGCATTGGCCCTATCTGAAGTTGTGAATGCCAATGATATTTTTATCGGCGTCAATGCGGTAGATTATTCTGGTTATCCTGATTGTCGTCCTGAATATATCCGCGCTTATGAAGTTATGGCAAACTTAGCGACCAGAGCAGGTATTGAGGGTCACGTCTTAAAGATCCAAGCGCCATTGATGGATTTAACAAAAGCACAGATTATTCAAGCAGGCCTGCTGCTCGGTGTGGATTATAGTATGACGGTTTCTTGTTACCAGGCAAATGAGTTAGGCGAAGCTTGTGGTGTCTGTGATTCCTGCCGATTACGTAAGCAAGGTTTTATAGAGGCGGGCGTTGCTGATCCTACGCTTTATCAATTTTAGCTCATCCAAATTGAATAATCAGCAAGGATAAGCGCCAAAAATCACTTCACAAACTTGTTAAGACACTTTAGGTAACCTTTTATTATGGGCTGTTTTTTTAACTTTAAAAGCCCGTTTCACTCCTAAGGTATTGGGATTAAAGCAAGTTTTCTATTTCTTTGAAAATGCCGTGAGAAGCGATTCAGAGTCAGATTAAAAATAGCTGATATTTATTTCCAAAAAGGCTTGCAGAGTTCACTCAGGCTTGTATAATACGCGCATTCCAGTGAGGGTCGTTAGCTCAGCTGGTAGAGCAGTTGGCTTTTAACCAATTGGTCGCGCGTTCGAATCGCGCACGACCCACCATTTATCTTAATGGAATAATTTTCAGAATACCTTCTATCAGGGCCGTTAGCTCAGCTGGTAGAGCAGTTGGCTTTTAACCAATTGGTCGCGCGTTCGAATCGCGCACGGCCCACCATATTCTAAAGCCCCGTATTTCATAAGAAATACGGGGCTTTTTTATTGCCTCTGATTTATCCGCTATTAGATCGAAAATTTTGTAACTGTGGGCTCGAAGTTGTCGTGAAAGGCTAGGGTAGCTTTTACAAGTTGTACCAAAGGCAGGAGAGAGCCCGCTTAAGCAATTTAATGTTTAAGTTAAGGCTTTTCTGATAGTGGTAGGTTTTTGCGATGAGGCGGGGGTGTGGTGATCTTAGGGCGTCCTTAAGCTTGTTCTGGTGTAGGGCGATGCATTTTTTGTAGACCGTTTAAAAAATTGCGTAAAATCTGGTCTTTACATTCACGATAGTGCTTATGACCAGGCTTACGAAAGAAAGCACTGAGTTCATGTTTGCTTAAACGGAAGTCTGCTAAGGCTAAGATTTCCAATACATCTTCTGCTTTTAGATTTAAAGCAATTTTCAGCTTCATGAAAATGATATTGTGGGTTAAGTTGGTTTCGGCAATGGGCTGTTCACCCTCTTTTTTACCACGTTTCTCATTTATAAAGCCGTTTAGAAAAGCCGCTAACTCAACTTCAGGCATTTCTACATAAGATTCATCATCCTCTTTCTTTAACCAATTACTGAGTTGTTCACGCGTTATTTCCTGACCTGCAGAGGCAAAGATTGCAATCATTTTAGCGTCGTCTAAATCAAAGGTGAAGCGAAGACGGCGTAAGATATCATTATGTGTCATTTATTGTTTCCTGGTCAAAACCCTTATTGTGCAATAGGTGCGATGGGGCTTGGGTGAGTTGTAAAGAGTGTGGATTATCCGGACAGAATTTAGGCGTCTGTAGAGTGCTCAGCCTGATTTTCAGAAGTACTTACTTGAGTTTCTTCTCTATCTGCTTTGGCAATATAAGGAGGCTTGTTTTTAGGCTGTTTTTTAGCCTGAGCCTGCTTATATTTTTTGGATAATTTTTGGATAATTTTTTTGCGTCTATTCATAAAAGGTCCATAAAAGGTCTTGATCTTATTTGGTTTTTTTAAAACTTAGTGTTTAATTCTAACTATACAGCAAGCGTCATATTTGCTGCGAAATAATTACACGCCATTACGGTTTCTGAAAGGCGTTTATTCGCCCTGTTGCAAGGTTTGTAGAGTAATCTCGGCTGCCCCACGTTCCGTTGCAAAATAGGCTGAATCACCGGTAATGGTGACTGACCAGTCCATGCTTCTTTGTATAAGTTTAGCAAGGCTTTTAATTTGAGACCATTCAAAGCGGTAAAGAGAAGCATCAAGTTTACTGAATGCGGCTTGGTTTTGACTCCACCAAACATCAGATTTGGTATTGAAACTGTAAACTTTTACAGCGTGTGCCAATCGAGTCGATTTCTTTACCCTATCGACCGCGGGCTCCCCAATATCAATCCACAAAGAGATTTGATCATCTAGCGTTCTCGCCCAAAGATCCGGCTCTTCAATGGCGCTCAGCCCTTTGGTGAAGCTGAGAAACTCTTGGGCATTGAGTGCAAAAGCCACGACTCGCACCATCATACGTTCCGCTGTTTCGGAGGGGTGTTGGGCGAGCGTTAAATTAAGGGTGTCATAATAATTTCGATTGAGATCAGAGAGGGTTAATTTTAGTTTGTAAATTTTGGGTTTTAAAGCCACTGAAGACACCTTGGGTGAGTTAAAAGTTCGTCACTAACACTTTGAGGGCATCTTATACGAAGTTTGGGCGGTGATTTTACAGGTAAAGGGATAAAAAAGATGCATAGTTTTGTTTTTAACCAGGCCTGGTCGATTTTTCCTTAAAAGGCTGTTTAAACAAGAGTGTAATCGTGTAAAATTTGGAGCTACAAATTAAAGGAGCAATAACGTAATGGGAAGAGCTTATCAAAACCGTAAAGCATCTATGGCTAAGACGGCCGATGCCAAGACGAAAGTTTATGGTAAATTTGGTCGTGAAATCTATGTCTGTGCTAAAACCGGCGGTGCAGATCCAGAGGGCAACTTAGCCTTACGTGGTTTGATTGAACGCGCTAAAAAGAACCAAGTACCGACACATGTTATTGAGAAAGCGGTTGCCAAAGCTCAAGGTGGCGGAGGTGAGGATTTTACCTTGGCGCGTTATGAAGGCTATGGTCCAGGCAATACCATGATCATTATCGATTGCTTAACTGATAACCCCAACCGTACTTTTGGCGATGTGCGTCTCTGCTTTACTAAGGTCGATTGCAAAATCGGTACTCAGGGTAGCGTGAGCCATATGTTTGATCATTCGGCGATTCTCTCTTATAAAGGAGAGGATGAAGAAGCGGCATTAGAAGCTTTAATGATGGCAGATGTTGATGTCACCGACATTGAATCTGAAGATGGTTTTATTACTGTATATGCTCCGAATACGGAATACGCTAAAGTTAAAAATGCATTGATCGATGCTTTCGGTGAGATTGATTTCGAAGTCGATGAAATCCAGTTCCTACCTAAAATCCCGCACCCTGTGAGTGGAGAGAATTTAGAGAAGCTGAATAAGTTCTTCGATTTATTAGATGATTTGGATGATGTGCAAAAGTTCTATTACGATGCTGAGTTTGAAGATTAGATTAAAGCACCGTTAACTCGGCTGATTTACTTTGAATATTTGTATAAAAAAAGCCCCCTGTTTCAGATTGGAACAGGGGGCTTTTTTACAGAAATTTTAACGCTCAATAGCTATAAACGACCAGGCGTGGTCGTTTATAGGTGCTTTTTAGCAATACGCTTTAAGGTTGGGACTTCTAATCCGGCTTGTTCTGCAAAACCGATAGCGCGTTTCAAACGAGCGGGTGCAGAACGTCCCATACAACCGTGTTCTGGGTCGCCATTAAACGCTTCTTGTAACCCTGTCATTAAACGACTTCGATCATTGTTACTCTGAGTTAGCCAGTCTTGAATGTCTAAGACATCATTGGCGACCGCTTGCATTATTTTAGGATGGTTTTTAGCGAGTTCAGCGACATTGCCACCGACTTCTAACCCAGCGATATTGGTCGTTAAAATATAGAGATTCTTGCGCACTAACTCATAATTTAGCTCAGCTTGTGAATCTAGAATAAAGCTTGGCAGATCCAGTTGTGCCAAGGCTTCAAATACGAGCTTGGCATTTGGACCATAGACAGGAGAGGGCAGGACGACTTTGCTGTCCATTCCCTTTTTCTTTTCAAACCAAACAGAAACAACTGTTGGATCTTTAATCCCTGCCGAACTCCAATCACGTGGCAATAGTTCATTTTGAATAAGAATCGTTTTATCCGTCCATTGTTTGGGGAGCGTTGAGAGCACTTCCGTGATATCGGCCTCTCCCACTGAAATCAAGACGGCCGTTGGGTTAGGAAGTTGATTTGCAAGCGCCTGCTTGTCCATTCGGCGTGTCACTCCCTGAACGGGATATCCTAAACGTAAAAAACCACGTGCAAAAACACTGCCTAATTCACCTAAGCCGATAACGATAATAGGATCTTTCATAATAAACCTCTTTTTAAGTTGTATCTGTGCCACAACAAGTTATAAAAAAATGCACCAAAATGGAACCCTAAAATGGAAAATAGGGTATTTTGAGAACTCTTTTCTTGTAAAATAACAATTAATTTTGAATAACAGGGATATTAGCAATGAATGCAGAAAAAGCAAAGTTTACTTGGCACTATTATGTCATGGCATTTGGTGCTTTACTCGCCATGCTCGCGGCGACGCTTGGAGCTGCAGGTGGTATTGTTTCGGGTCTTGCATTGGTTATTATCAGTCATCCGCGTATTCCATTTAAAAGTGTTACCCGAATTTTCTTTATGATTATCTTTGTGGTGCTTTATGTCTTTGCTTTTCCAGATGCGGACGTTGTGCGTGAATTAATGGTTGGTATTGATAAATAATTGACTCCTGTTCACATTTTAAGGAAAGCGTTATGGTGTCGAAAGCCTTAGAAGATTATCTGAAGATTATTTACAAACTCGAAAGTCAGGCGCCATCAGGTAAAGGGGTGCAAACCTCTTTGATTGCAGAAAGATTATTGATCTCTCAAGCGTCTGTGTCGAATATGCTGAAGAAACTGTCTGAAAAGGGGTATATTGAGTATGCTCCTTATTATGGGGTGAGCTTAACCCCTTCGGGGCGAAAAATAGCTTTAAATATGATTCGTAAGCACAGGATATTAGAACAGTATTTGGTCGAGCGGCTGGGGTATTCCTGGGACGAGGTTGATGCAGAAGCCGAAGTCCTCGAGCATTCTATTTCGGATCTATTAGCCAATCGTATGTGGGATGACTTGGGGCAACCAACCCATGATCCACACGGTGCACCAATTCCATCTGTAGAAGGCGTTATGACACCACAAAACTGGACACCTTTAAATGAAATTGAATTAGGTATATCGGTTCAACTTAAACGCATTAAAAACCGCACGCCTGAAGAGTTAAGGTATTTAGCTTCTATTGGTTTAACCACCGGTAAGTGGATTAAGGTGATAAACAGCGCGCCCTTAAGTGGCCCTTTACTGGTAGCGGTTAATGAAACAGAACTCCATGCCATTGATTATCGATTGGCAATGGCATTAATGGTGAGTAGAGGCAGTCAACTACCCCGCCCTGAAGGGCGAGGCTTGAAAAAGCCTAGTTGACCAGAGGACTGTACTTTGTGCAGTAGCAGATAGTAATAGGTCGTTAAGACTT
>JBNJEY010000051.1:0-9421 GCA_051746325.1 Pseudomonadota bacterium | reverse complement strand
GACTTTAATGACGGGCTATAGAACCACCTCTGGTTGCCAACCCTGAGCCATAAGTGCTTCTAATAAATCGTCTTCAGGCAGATATAAAACACCGTCATGACTCTTCATCTGAACATTGGCAAATTGATTGGTGTAATCAATCACCACAGGCAAACCGACTTCGCCACTATAGGCGCCTAATAAGATCTTTAGTTCATCTATTTTATTCGATGGCACCGTCAACTGATTTACCGATAACTTAATCGCTCTGGCTTTTTCAACACGCGCCTCTGCCAAGGTCACAATCTGCTCTGCGTCCAGTTTGATACCCCCGTTAAAGGTGTCTTCTGCAATTTCACCATAGGCTAAGACCACCGTATCGACTTTAACGGTGTCTTTAATCGCTTCATAAACCGCTGGACGCATTACAACGGCAAGACGTGCTGTTTTATCATCTAAAGTCGCGAACCCCATTCGTTGGCCATTACGAGTGGTTTTGTTACGCAACTCCATGACCAAGCCCGCTACCCAAACTTTTTTCCATTTTTCTGGGCGTAAACCAGACAATTTTCCGTTAACAAGAGTCGACAGCTCTTTTTGATACATATCAATGGGATGGCCTGTCATATACAGACCAAGCGTATCTTTCTCCCCTTTTAACCGCAGTTTTTCGGGCATTTCAGGTACATTTAATAGTTGTGAATCACCGCTCTCTTCAACCGATAAGACTTCACCAAACATATCATTTTGCCCAAACTCATCATTTTTAAGTTGCTGCACGGCCTGTTTGAGCGCCATTGGAATGCTCTCCAATACCGATTGGCGGTTGTCATGCAAGCAATCAAAAGCACCTGCTCTTACCAGTGCTTCTAATACGCGGCGATTGACCTTTTTACCAACACGCAAACAGAAATCGAATAAGTCTGTAAATTCGCCATTGGCATTACGCTCGGCAATCATCCCTTCCAACGCGGCTTCACCCGCGCCCTTAATACCGCCTAAACCGTAATTAACCGTTCTTGGGGCGTAAGGTTTAAAGTGCACCTGGCCCGTATTGATATCTGGCTGAAGCACCGTTAAGTCCATTGAATAACATTCGTTCACCATATGAACGACTTTCTCAGTATTATCCAGATCGGATGAAATCTGTGCGGCCATAAATTCAGCCGGGTAATGGGTTTTTAACCAAGCCGATTGGTAAGAAACTAATGCATAAGCGGCTGAGTGGGATTTATTAAAACCATAACCGGCGAACTTCTCTACCAAATCGAAGATTTTCATCGCAAGTTGACCATCAACGCCATTTGCAATGGCACCCGTCTCAAAACCAGAACGCTCTTTAGCCATCTCTTCGGGTTTCTTTTTACCCATGGCGCGACGGAGCATATCCGCTTGACCTAATGAGTAACCCGCCAGTATCTGAGCAATCTGCATTACTTGCTCTTGATAAAGAATCACCCCATAGGTCGGCTCTAGAGTCTCTTTAAGACTCTCATGTTGATACTGTGCATCCGGATAAGAGACCTTCTCTTTGCCGTGTTTACGCGCGATAAAGTTATCGACCATGCCCGATTCCAGCGGTCCAGGACGGAACAGGGCGACCAAGGCAATAATATCTTCAAAACTATCGGGTTTCAGACGCACAATCAAACTCTGCATACCACTGGATTCCAACTGGAAAACCCCAGTGGTTTTACCGGTTCTGATCATTTCAATGGTGGGCTGATCGGTTAAAGAGATGCGCGCAATATCGACAAAACCTGCATCGCCTACTTTTTTATTCACATTAATCGACTGCAATGCCCAGTCAATAATGGTTAGGGTTCTTAACCCCAAGAAATCGAATTTAACCAGCCCAGCTGTTTCTACATCGTTTTTATCGAGTTGAGTGACCACACTCGAGCCATCCGGCTCGCATAATACCGGACAGAAATTATCTAAAGGCTTAGGTCCAATGACCACCCCTCCAGCGTGTTTACCGGTATTACGCACTGTGCCTTCTAACTTTAGGGCAAACTCGAGTAACTGACGGGCATCATCGTCATTGTCATACTTATTTTGCAGCTCCTCTTCTTGCTCTAAAGCGCCAGCCAGCTTAATGCCTAATTCATTTGGAATCAGTTTAGCAATTCCATCGACCACGCCATAACCCAAACCCAGCACTCGACCGACATCACGCACGACCGCTTTAGCCGCCATGGTACCGAAGGTCACAATCTGTGATACATGGTCTCGGCCATAATGCTGAGCCACATAATCAATGACTTCATCACGGCGATCCATACAGAAATCGATATCGAAATCGGGCATGGAAACACGTTCTGGATTCAAGAAACGCTCAAAGAGCAAGTCGTATTCAATGGGATCTAGGTCGGTAATTTTTAAGGAGTAAGCCACTAAAGAGCCGGCACCCGAACCGCGACCAGGCCCCACCGGTATCAGTTGATTTTTACCCCATTGAATAAAGTCAGCAACGATTAAGAAATAGCCAGGAAAGCCCATTTCGAGGATAACGTCTAACTCGAATTTAATGCGTTCGTAATACTCAATGCGCTTAACTTTATAGGCATCTGTATCTAAGTGGCCAAATAAAAATTCTAAGCGCTCTTCTAAACCCTTATGACTCTCGGCAATAAAAAACTCATCCATCGTCATGCCTTCTGGCACGGGAAAGTCAGGCAAAAAATACTCATCTAAAGTGAGATCTAAACTACACCGTTTGGCAATTTCAACTGTATTGGTAATGGCTTCGGGAATATCCGAAAATAACTCGACCATCTCATCACTACTTCTAAAATACTGCTCTTCCGAATAGAGTTTAGGACGATTTTGATCATCAAGGATATAACCCGCCCCGATACAAGTACGGACTTCGTGCGCTTCAAAATCATCAGGTTTCGCAAAACGCACATCATTCGTGGCGACCACCGGCAAGTCATAACGCAATGCGACATCAATCGCTAACGCCAAATAAGCCTCTTCTTGCGGGCGGCCTGTGCGAATCAATTCCAGGTAAAAACGGTCGGAAAAATGCGTTTGCCACCATTTGATACGACTGGCGACTAGGTTCGGCTTTTCAGCTAATAAAGCGACCCCAATATCACCCAAGCGCCCCCCCGAAAGAGCAATCAGACCTTCATTAAACTCTTCTAACCACTGGCGTTTGATTAAACCGAGCATATTATTTTGATAGAGTTTCTGGTTCTTTAAATAACTCTGCGAAATCAGGTGGGATAAATTTAGATAACCGGCTTCATTTTGAACCAGTAGAACCATCTTAAACACGTCCCCATCTTCATCTTCAATAAAGAGTTCGGAGCCGATAATAGGTTTGATACCCGCGCCCATTGCCGCCTTATAGAATTTAACCAAGGCAAAGAGGTTGTTCTGATCAGTCAATGCCATTGCGGGTTGCTCACAACCCTGTACCAGTGCCATCAATGGCTTAATGCCTAAGGTACTGTCGACAACTGAATACTCTGAATGGACGTGAAGATGAATAAATTGAGTCATAATAAAAGAAAGTTCGCTACTGGGCTTTGTACTGATTTAGGCACTAAAACATGGGCTATAAAAGAGGGTTCATATTAAGGCGAGATCTAGGCCTTGGACCAAGCATTAAATAATTTAAGTTATTCTAACGGTTTATGGCTTGGTTAGTGCTAAAATTGCAGAATATTAATTGTTTAAAACCGTTCAAATTTGCTGTTTAAGCACTCACAAAACTTCCATCAACCGAGCGATAGCCAAAGCAGTATGACAGATATGCCTATTAACGTTCCTTTCTGGTTAGAACCAAAACCTGTGATGTTCCCGCCGACTAATTTGGCTTTAACAGAACCGGACGGATTACTCGCCGTTGGCGGTGCTTTAACGCCTGAATGGTTACTGCAAGCCTACAGTAATGGCATATTCCCTTGGTTTAATCCCGGTGAGCCGATTCTCTGGTGGACACCCAACCCGCGCAGCGTTCTATTTATCGATTCATTAAAAATCAAACGCAGTCTGCGTAAAACCATCCAAAAACTAGAGTGGGATGACTCACTTACCGTAACATTAGATCAAAACTTTACCGATGTTATGCAAGCCTGCGCAACCGTTCCACGTCATGGTCAAGATGGCACTTGGATTTCCCCTGAAATGTTAACGGCCTATCACTCGCTCCATCAATCGGGACACGCCCATTCGGTTGAAGTTTGGCAAGACGGCAAATTGGTCGGTGGCTTGTATGGTATTGCCATCGGTAAAATGTTTTTTGGGGAATCCATGTTTGCCAAAGTGTCTGACAGCTCAAAAATCGCCTTAGTCGCGTTAGCGATGCAATTAAAAGCATGGGGTTTTAAGCTCATTGACATTCAAGTTGAAACAGATCATTTAATTAGTTTGGGCGCTTCTACTCTCTCAAGAGTAGAATTTGAAAGCGTGATTCACCAGCAAATTAATCACCCTTTTAAACCTCAGAAATGGCAATTTTCAATCGATTGGGCAGATGCGGCCTATGGGCACAGCCAGAGAGAGAACAGAACCCCTTAGTATTGAGTTTAGCCAGGCCTGGTTAAACTCAATTTAGGGCTAAATTATTCATCCAATTGTTACCACCTACTTTAAAAATCGCAGTAGAATGGATTAGTCAAACAATGAATTTTAAGAGGCTAAAAAGACTATTTTATGTACTCGGACCCAGACAATCGCCCCCGCTTTCTAAAATTAAGCGCCATCCACTTTCCCATTAATGCACTGTTATCTGGCGCGCATCGTCTGAGCGGATTAGCACTGGTTATCAGCCTAATCGGTTATCTGGCACTGGCCAATCTCATTCTAATCCACCCTCGTATTAGCCTAATTGCCATCTCCGACCATTGGATTCTACTTAGCCTACATACCGCTTTCTGGATGGCGCTGAGCTTTCACTGGCTCACCGGTTTACGCCATTTATTGGCCGAGCACTTTGTGGCCCCCAAGCCCTATCAAGTCATTAATAGCCGTCTTATGACTATTGTGCTCATTACAGCTTGGATTTTTATCACTGTTTTTATAATCTACCAGGTCTGGTCATGATTGAATTTAATGTCAAACTCAAAAACCTCTCTGGTAAAAAAGCTCATCTTTGGCAAAGAATTAGTGCGCTCTACCTTCTGCTATATATACCGTTTTTTGCCTGGACAGTATTGCAACAACCCAAATTTCACACACTCTATGCACTGGCGCATAATTTGGCCGAACCGATTTTCAGCCTGGCGAGTTTAATCGCCCTGGGACTTATATTGATACATGCTTGGGTCGGCGTGCGTGACATTATGATTGATTATCTGCCTCGCAAGAACTTGGCCCTCTGGTTGACAATTTATCACAGCCTACTTGCTTTATTATTGATCAACAGTTTATGGTTGGTCGTCACCCTTTTTGGTAGCATTTAATGCAATATACTCACCCATCGCCTACTCTAAATCCCAACCAAGACACCCATACTATGCCGATATTAAGCTTTAAAAACAGAGTAGGCTCTCTATGAACCGCAGCGACAACTTTCTGATTGAATTTTACGATGCCCTTGTCATTGGCGCTGGCGGAGCGGGGATGCGTGCCGCCCTTAAGCTGACCGAAGAGGGTCACAAGATCGCGATGGTTTCTAAGGTTTTTCCAACCCGTTCGCATACGGTGGCCGCTCAAGGCGGTATTAATGCAGCACTGGGCAATGTCACCCCAGACAAATGGCAGTGGCATATGTATGACACCATTAAGGGTAGCGACTATTTAGGCGACCAAGATGCGATTGAATTCATGTGTCAAGCAGCCGCAGAAATCGTGCGCGAGCTCGAGCATTTTGGGGTGCCCTTTTCGCGCTTAGAAAGCGGTAAAATTTACCAGCGTGCATTTGGTGGCCAAAGCCAGAATTATGGTGAAGAACAGGCACATCGAACTTGCGCGGCAGCCGATCGCACTGGCCACGCTATATTGCACTCCCTCTACCAACAGAATATCCGTTTAGGCACTACGATTTACGATGAATATTACGCTCTCGATTTATTAAAAACGGCAAAGGGTGAAATCGGCGGTATTCTAGTGATGAATATTCACGATGGCGCTTATAAGATTTTGCAAAGTCCACATATTTTATTAGCCACCGGCGGTGCAGGGCAGGTGTTTCGCAATAATACCAATGCAAGCATTAATACCGGCGATGGTTTGGGCATGGTATTACGCGCAGGCCTGCCATTGCAAGATATGGAGTTCTGGCAATTCCACCCGACCGGAGTGGCGGGTAAAGGCATGCTAATTTCTGAAGCGGTACGTGGTGAAGGCGGTAAGTTACGTAATGCGCTAGGTGAGGCGTTTATGGAAAAATATGCGCCCCATGTTAAAGACCTAGCCTCCCGTGACGTGGTTTCACGCGCCATTGCCATTGAAGTCAAAGAGGGGCGGGGCTGTGGTCCAGACAAAGATTATGTGCTATTAGATATTAGCCACCTTCCAGAAAAAGTCATTACTGAACGGTTACCTGGCATTCGGGATATTAGCCAAACCTTTTTAGGCATTGATCCAGTTAAAGAGCCGATCCATGTTTTCCCAACTTGTCATTATATGATGGGAGGTATTCCGACCAATATACAAGGTCAAGTCATATCGCCAGACGGCTTAGGTCAACAAAAAGTTATCAAAGGATTGTATGCCATTGGCGAATGCGCCTGTGTTTCCGTTCACGGTGCGAATCGTTTAGGCGGCAACTCACTATTGGATATTGTGGTTTTTGGTCGTAAAGCGGCCTTGACCATCTCAGAAGCACTGCAAGCGCAGAGCTCAAGTTCAAACCAAATCCAAAACCAGAGCAGTACCGATCTAAACCTGCACACCGTTAGACAACGCCTACAACGTTGGCAAAAACGCGCCGAGGCTTCTGACGAGAGTTCCGCTCAAGTCGACAGTGTGATTCAAATCAAAAAATCACTGCAACAGATTATGGATAGCGGCTGCGGGGTCTTCAGAGACCAACAGACCATTCAAAAAGCACGGGACGATTTACAGAATATTCAATTGCGGCTTAATAGCGTCTGTTTAACGGACTTTCACGACGTCTTTAATTTAGAACGTCTCGCCGCTTTTGAGTTAGAAAATCTTGTGGCCATCGCATTTGCGACGGTGGTATCGGCCCTCGCCCGTACTGAAAGCCGAGGAGCACATTCACGTGTCGACTTTACAGAACGAGATGACCAGGCTTGGTTGAAACATACGCTCTATTTTCAAGAGAACCATAGATTGGACTATAAGGCTGTTAACTTACAACCCAAAGATCATGCGGCATTTCAACCAAAGCCTCGTGTGTATTAACTTCTAATAAGCTCAATTCACGGCTATAGTCGCTTTGTCGCCACCATTGATAAATTCTACTGTTTTATTTAAGGAACTCTCATGCAATTTATTATCAGTCGTTATAATCCACAAATCGATAAAGCACCTTACGACCAAAGCTTTGAGTTGGACAATAATCTTCTCTGTCCAGACAGCATGCTACTTGATGCCTTACACCTATTACGTGAGCAAGAACCAAGCTTAGCTTACCGCTCTTCTTGTCAGGAAGGCGTTTGTGGCTCTGACGGCATGAACGTCAATGGTAGCAACCGCCTCAGTTGTATTACGCCCTTATCAGAGCTACCGCAAAAAGTCATTATTAAACCTATGCCAGGCCTGCCGATTATTAAAGATCTGATTATTGATATGGCGTTGTTTTATCAGCAATACCAAGGGGTCGAGCCTTTCTTACAGAGTAAACCGCTTGATCTACAACATGAACACTTACAATCACCAGAAGAGCGCGCCAAGCTCGATGGTTCTTATGAATGCATTCTGTGTGGTTGCTGCTCAACCAGCTGCCCCTCTTTCTGGTGGAATCCCGACCAATTCGCCGGCCCTGCGGCTCTATTGGCCGCACATCGATTTGTCATTGATACACGCGACATTCATCGCAGTGAGCGTTTAGAGGAGTTAGATAGCCCAACACAAACTTTTCGTTGCCGGCATATTCAAAACTGTACGGCCGCTTGTCCCAAAGGACTCAATCCCAGTCGCGCGATTCAAGAATTGAAATCTATTATGGTCAAAGAGCTCTAATGCCCTTAAACCTCACATGGCATAGAGCACAAAAAACGGCGCTTTCAGCCGATTTTGAAACCACGCGCAGGAAATTACTGTTTCTATGTAAGCGTGGCAACTTAGAAAGCGAGTTATTGTTAATCGCTTTTATTGAAACAGTGGACTGGCCGCTCTCACCTGAAAAAATTCAACTTTTTGAGCTGTTTTTAGCGGAAAGTGATCAAGATCTACTCTGCTGGTTGCTTAAACACAATCCCCAAGCGCCCACCGAAAAAGTGGATATTCCCGCTAAATACCAAGCCCTTATTGCAGAAATACGCCTAAACTACCTTAAATAGCGCTTATCCATTATAATTAATTGAATTTAAACAAATAAGTTGGTATAATCCGCGCAAATTTATTACAAGGGTTTATATAAAACTTATGGCTAAGCAAGACGTTATAGAATTCGACGGTGTCGTTTTAGAAACATTACCAAATACACTTTTTAAAGTAGAATTAGAAAATGGGCATCAAATTTTGGCGCATATTTCTGGTCGCATGCGTAAAAACTACATTCGAATCCTCGCGGGTGATACTGTTAAGGTTGAACTGACGCCATACGATTTGACGAAAGGTCGTATCACTTACCGCGGTAAGTAATTCCAGAAAAACTTTGACGAACTTTATATTAATCAAAGTCATTAAAATCTGGAATCCATAGAAAGCATCAAGCCCTGAAAAGCCTCTCTCTAAAAAGCCCCTTAATGCCATGACATTAAGGGGCTTTTTGCTTTATTGATCTTAATTCTAAGCCAAGCTCTATACTGATTTAGCCACTCTGTCCAATGGCGCATTACCCTTTTTAGGCCTATATCGATAGATAAGAACCTTTAAACCTCTGCCGGGCATCGCCTCTATAAACACCTCTGGTGTTGAAATGGATTCAATATACTCACAATCAGGACACTCTATCAAGACCGTATCGTGCAAAAACTGCTCACTCAAATTGGGAGAGTTTAAACAGAGCATTATCTGACTATTAGGTTGCATAAATTCAGGAATACGGCGAATAATCTTTTTATAATCGCGCTTAATGTCGACACTGCCCTTTTGAAGTGAGGGCGGATCACAGACAAGCAACTCATAAGGAGCATGCTTTTTAATGCGTCCAAAAGACTTAAAGATATCTACGCTTTCAAAAAGCACCTTAGCTGTCTCTTGTTGATTCAATCGGTGATTTTCTCGTCCCATGGAGAGCGCGGCTCGACTCATATCCAGATTAACCACTCTGGACGCGCCACCGGCTATAGCTGCAACAGAGAACCCACAGGTATAAGCAAACAGATTCAGCACAGCCTTACCTTTTGCATGC